>SHVT01000001.1 GCA_009694125.1 Rhodospirillaceae bacterium
CTACAGGGCGCGGCCTCGGTGGCGGGTCTTCTGATCACGACCGAAGCCATGGTCGCCGACAAGCCGGAGAAAAAGTCCGGGCCTTCCATGCCGCCGGGTGGCATGGGTGGAATGGGCGGCATGGGCGATATGGATTTCTAGACCAACACGAAGCCGAGACAACAGAAAGGGCGAGTCGAGCGACTCGCCCTTTTTTTGTTCGCGGTACTCAGAGATCAATCGGGCCAGCGCCGGTGCAGCCAGAGCCATTGGTCCGGCCGCGCGCGTACCCAACTCTCGATTATTTCGTTGACCTTAGTCATGTACGCCAGAACGACGGCATGGCGGTCTTCGCCGATTGGCGGTGATAGCGCGGGGAAGACGGTCAAACGAAAGCGCGCGCCGGCCACTCGTTCGACCCGCGTCGGCAAGACGACACAATCGTATTTCAACGCCAGCTGCGCCAATGCCGGCGCCGTCATCGCCGGGCGGCCGAAAAATGGCACCGGGATACCATCATTCATGCGCTGATCGACGAGCACGGCTAGATGTTCGCCGCTTTTCAGAACCGTCATCGCCTCGCGGGCGCCTTCGCGACCCTTCGCGATCGCGCCGGCAACGACGTCGCGTCGGCTGCGTTGGATCAGCTTGTCCACCCAGCGGTTGTTGGCCGATCGATAGATGACGTTAAGCGGCAGGCCGCGTTGGCGCGCGGCGAGCAGCGCCATTTCCCAATTCCCGAAATGCGCCGAAAAGCAGATGACCGGCCGGCCGGAATCGCGGGCCGCATCGAAATGCTCCAATCCGACGATCTCCAGCCGGCTATCCGTTCCAAAAGTCCGTATGGCATCCAGATGTGTGTATTCGGCGGCGACACGCCCGAAATTGTCCCACACCCCACGCAGGATGGAGGCGATCTCGGACTCGGTCTTTTCCGGGAAGACCCGCCGTAACCGATTCGCCGCGCGGCGGGACAGCCCAAGATGAGGTCCGATCGTACGTCCGATGAAGCCGCCGATGGCTGAGGCGGCATCGAGCGGCAGCGCCGCGCAAAGACCGTAGGCGGCATAGACCGCAGCCGCCTCCAGGGGATGGATTAAGGCGCCGCGCAGCCGGCGGCGGCGGACGCTACGCGCGGACACGGTCGAGCACCGGACGCAGGAGGCGAGTCACCGCGGACGGGTCCTCGAAGATCAACCCAACGCGCACGACTTTCACCATGAGTCTGGCTTCGGCCGGCAGGCGAACCGCATCCTTGGCGGTCGTCACCGGCAGCGCGCCTAGTGACGTGGCTTCCTCGCAGATTGCCATGATCTCGTCGGGAGTGAATGGATGATGATCGGGGAAGCTGCGCCGCGCGACCACGCGGCAGCCGATCTCGGACAGTGTGGCAAAAAACTTCTCCGGCAGACCGATGCCCGCGAACGCGAAAACGGCCTTCCCGGCGAGGTCGTGGGAGTCCGGATGCGGGGCCAGGCGGGCGCACAAAAGCGGTAGCCCGTGATCGGCGATGTGCGCGGCGCATGTGGCGTCGTCCCTGCCGATGAGGATGGCCGCGGTGGCCCTGGCCAGACCGCGCCCAATCGGCTCGCGCAGCGGTCCGGCCGGGATAAGTCGCCGGTTACCGAAACCATAACCGCCATCAACGACAACAAAGGACACATCCTTGATCAAGGATGGATTTTGGAACCCGTCATCCATGACGATGACGTCGGCGCCCGCCGCGGCCGCCGCCGCGGCGCCCTGTCTGCGGTCGCGGCTCACCCAGGTCGGCGCCACACTCGCCAGCAACAGCGCCTCGTCCCCGACGTCATCGACGCCATGAACTGCGTCATCGACGCGCATCGGTCCGCCCAAACGCCCGCCGTAACCGCGAGAAAGAAAATGCACGCCACGCCCGGCCTCGCGCAGAAGTGCGGCGATGCCGATCGCCGTCGGTGTCTTGCCGGCGCCGCCGGCCACCAAATTGCCGACGCAGATCACGGGGATGGGTGCGCGCCATGGCGTGGTCAGGGCCGCCCGGACGCGGCCAGTCGCCGCGTAAGCGCGACCGATCGGATCGAGGAGAGACGACCACGCAGTTTGGCGCCGCCAGAACTCAGGGGCTCTCACGGCGTTCCGGCTCCGGCGGCAATCGCGACAGCAAGGGGGCAAGCTCCGCCATGACACGGTCGAGGACGGTTCGCTGCCGTTCGGCGACCATGATGGCGGCTTCACCCATGCGCCGGCGTTTTCCCTCATTGGCGATCAGGTCTTGGACGGCATTGGCGAGTTCAGCGGCATCGGCAACGCGCAAACTTCCACCGCCGGCGGAGATTTCGGCGACGACATCCTCGAAATTTTCCATGTGCGGGCCGTGGAGAAGGGCGCAGCCAAATTGCGCCGGCTCCAGAAGATTCTGGCCGCCATGGGCCACCAGGGAGCCGCCCAGGAAGACGGTGTCGCAGAGGCGATAGAGCAGGCCCAGTTCACCATAGGTGTCGGCAAGATAGATGGCGGTGTCCGGGTGAATGACCTCGCCTTCCGAGCGGCAGGCCACGGCGAGACCCTTGCCGTGAAACATAGCGCTCAATTCACTTGCGCGGTCGGCATGACGCGGCGCCACCACCGTCAGCAGGTTCGGATATTGGGCGGCAAGGCGCAGATGCACCTGGGCGATCTGTTTTTCCTCGCCGGGGTGGGTGCTGGCGGCGAGCCAACGTGGCCGTCCCGCGAATTTCGGCCGCAGCGATTCAAATGCCGCCCGGTCGAAGGGCAATTTCGCCGCCGCGTATTTGAGGTTACCGGCGGCTTTCGGCGATTTGGCGCCGAGTGCGGTCAATCGCTCCAGGTCGGCCGTGCTCTGCGCCAAACAGGGCGAAAAGCCGGAGAGCAGCTCGCGCGCCAGCTTGGGAAAGCGCTGCCACCCGGCGAAGGAACGCGCCGAAATCCGGCCATTCAGCAGGGCCATGGGAATGCCGCGCCTGCGGGTGTCGCGCAGCAGATTCGGCCACATTTCCGATTCCGCCCACAGCGCCAGATCCGGTCGCCAATGATCGAGAAATCGCCGCACCCAGGACACAATATCCACGGGCACGTATTGATGGAACGCGCGCGGCGGGAGCCGCCCGGCCAGGATCGCGGCCGACGTAACGGTGCCGGTGGTGAACAATATGTGGGTGTCGGCGCGCGCTTCGAGAATCCGTTCCGCCGGCGCCAGCATGGACAAGGATTCGCCGACGCTGGCGGCGTGAATCCAAACCAGCGGCCCCGCGGGCCGCGGGAGCGACGCATGGCCGAAGCGTTCATCGAAACGGGCGGCGTCTTCCTTGCCTTTGCTCCGCCGTCGCAGCAGATACAAACGGATAAGCGGAGCCGCAATGGCCGTCGTCACTCGGTAAGCGGCGGCTATCATCGTGGCGCGTCGCTGGCGGGCGCCGGTTCCGTCGGAAGGTGGCCGCAGAGCCGATCGGCCTCGGCCGTAAGTTCGTTCAATCTGTCCTCGGTGGCACGGCGCACGGCCTCGACGGCCGCGCCCGATTCCGCGGGTGCCGGGATCGGCTTGCCCCACAGCACCACGCCGCGCCCGAAGGGCAGCGGAACCATAAAACGATCCCAACTCCCCAACAGGCGGCGCCGCGACGTTGAATAGGTCACGGTCACGATCGGGGCGCCCGATAGGCGTGCGGCTCCGGCAACCCCGCTCGCGGCCCGCATCCGCGGGCCACGCGGGCCGTCGGGCGTGACGCCGACGACACCGCCGGATTGCAGAACCTTGACCATCGACCGCAAAGCCGAACTCCCGCCCCGGTTGGTCGACCCCTCGATGGTTTCGTTGCCGAAATGGCCGGCCACGGCCGAAATGAGCCGGCCGTCGCGATGGGTCGATATCAACATCCGCACGATTTGACCGTGTTTCCAGCACATAGGCATCATCAGCAGGCGGCTATGCCAAAAGCAGACAATGAACGACCTCCCTTCGGCGCGCAGCCGATCCGGTATGTCGCCGTCCCGGACGGTCCAACGGACGGTCCGATGGACGAACCGAATATATTCGGCGCCGAGCCAAGCCGCCAACCGGCGCGCTGCGTCCAGCCGGAGAGCCGTCTTCATGCGGGCACGACTCAGCCGGCGTACATCGGGCCCTAGGCGCGCGCCCTGGCTTCCGCCACCGGCGGGAGGCCGACCAATTGCGAGCGCTCCTCGGCCACCTGCGAGGCATAGAGCCGAGCATAAAGGCCGCCGCGGGCGACCAATTCCGCGTGGCGCCCGTGTTCGACCACGCGCCCGTCGCCGATGACATAGATCACGTCGGCGTCCACAACGGTGCTCAGGCGGTGGGCGACGATCAGCGTCGTGCGCCCGCGCATCAGCTCGGTTAGCGCGGCCTGAACCTGGCGCTCGGACTCGCCATCCAGCGCGGAGGTCGCCTCGTCCAGAAGCAGGATGGGCGCGTTGCGCAAGAGCGCGCGGGCGATGGCCAGACGCTGGCGCTGACCCCCCGATAATTTCGCGCCGCGTTCGCCGACGATCGACTCATACCCCTCGGGAAGCGCGCCGATGAATTCGTCGGCCCCGGCGAGTTGGGCCGCGCGCCTGATGTCCGCATCCGACGCGTCGCTGCGGCCAAAGGCGATATTGGCGCGGATGGTGTCGTGGAACAGGCCGGTTTCCTGGCTGACGAGTGCGATGTTCCGGCGCAGCGAGGCAAGCGTGACCGCCGCCGGGTCAGCGCCGTCGATTCTGATGCGCCCGCTGTCCGGGTCGTAGAAACGGGGGATGAGGTTGACGATGGTCGATTTGCCGCCGCCGGACGGTCCGACCAAGGCCGCGGTTTTTCCCGCGGGAACGATCAGCGATACGCCGTTGAGCGCGTTCTTCGCCGATCCATAAGCGAACGACACGTCCTCGAAGCGAATTTCACCCGCGCGAACCGTCAATTCGGCGGCCTTGTCGCGGTCGCGGATGCGCGGTTCGCCGTCGAGGACAGCAAAAACACGATCCGCCGCCGCCAGCCCTTCTTGCAGATTGGCGTTGAGGTTGCTCAAGTTTTTGAGCGGCTGATAGGCCAGCAGGAGGGCGGTGATGAACGAAAAGAACGTGCCGGGCGTCGTCGTGCCCGCGATCACCTGACTCCCGCCATAGAAGATGACAATGGCGATCGCGAGGCTGCCAAGCACTTCCATGATCGGATGTGACAGCGACCGAACGCGCGCCGCCTTGTTGACGAGTGCGGCCAGACCATTGATGGCGGCGGCGGCGCGCTGCGTCTCACTCTCCTCCATGCCATAGGCCTTGATATGCCGGATGCCCTGGAAGGCCTCGGTGAGGATCGCGGTGAGCTCCGCCGCGCGGTTTTGCGCCCCGGTGGAGACCTTCCGCATCCGTTTGCCGATGCGTCGGATCGGCCATACCGCCGCCGGGAACACGAAGAACGAGGCCAGCGCCAGCCGCCAATCCTGGTAGAACATCAACGCGATCAGAAACGCCAGGGTCAGCGAATCCCTGGCGATTCCGGTCAGAGCCGTCGTCACGGCGCCGCGCAAGAGGCTGACATCGTTGGTCAGACGCGAGGTCAGCTGGCCGCTCGATGCCTCATGGTAGTAGGCGAGATCGGCGCGCATCAGATGGGCAAAGAGCCGAGTCTGCAGGTCGGAGATAATGCGCTGCCCCACATCGTTCATGATCACCGATTGCAGGTAGCCGGCGATGCCCTTGGCCGCGGCGATGCCGATGACGGCGAGGGGTATGATGAGCAGCAGGCTTGCGTCGCGCTTGACGAAAACCTCGTCGAGCACGGGCTCCATCAACCAGGCGTTGACCGCCGTCGTCCCCGCCACGACCGCCATCGCGACCACGCCCAGCAGCACGCGCCCGAAATAGGGGCGCACATGGGCGCCGACCAGGCGACGAAAGGTTCCGCCGGGCCTCGCGGGCGGCAAAGCGGGTCCGTTCAAGTGACTGGCGCCGATGCGGTCGACATCGCCGGAAAATAGCACGCCGATTCCGGTGGGGCCAACGCCGCCGATCGGCGCCTGGCTCAGGCGAGCGCCTTGGCGTAGGCCTCGAAGGCGGAAAGGCCGCGGAGATCGGCCCAATGGAGGATTTCCAGGCGCCCGCCATGATGTTCGACGAGCGCGGTGCAGCTCTCCACCCAGTCGCCATCGTTGCAATACAGTACGCCATCGATGTCGCGGATTTCGGCCTTGTGAATGTGGCCACAGACGACGCCCTGCGCGCCGCGCCGGCGCGCCTCGTCCACGACCGCTCGTTTGAAATTGGCGACGTATTTGACCGCGTCCTCCACCCGGCTTTTGAGATAGGCCGCAAGCGACCAATAGGGCATCCCCAGGCGGCGGCGGATACGGTTAAGGCCATGGTTGGCCGAAAGGGCGAGACCATAGGCTCGGTCGCCGAATTTCGCCAGCCACAGGGCGTACCGAACGATTCCGTCGAATTCGTCGCCGTGCAGGACCAGCAGCCGCCTGCCGTCCGCAGTGACGTGAACCGTGTCCGAAGCTACGGCAATGCCGCCGAATGCCAGCCGGGCGTAGTCGCGCAGCGCCTCGTCGTGATTGCCGGGGATATAGACGACCTTGGTGCCCGTCCGGGCCTTGCGGAGCAGCGCTTGGATGACGTCGTTGTGTTGCGGCGGCCAATGCCACGATGTCTTCAGGCGCCAGCCGTCGACGATGTCGCCGACGAGGTAGAGATATTCGGATTCGGTGTGTTTGAGAAAATCCAGCAGGCATTCGGCCTTGCATCTGCGCGTGCCGAGATGGACATCGGAGATGAAAATCGCGCGATACCGCCCGCTCGGCGAAGAACCGTCCAAGGAAATGCCTACCCGTTTCGGCGACGACGCCTTATCGACACCAGCTACGACATCTACCATAGATGGGAACAATGCGCCGTCGTATCACCGTCATCCATAACCCGGCGGCCGGCCGCAGGAGCCGCCGGTGGCTACGCTCGGTGCTGAAGGATCTCGGCCGCGCTGGCGTCGTGGCGACTCTGGAAACAACGGCGCGGCGCGGCGACGCGGAAGCGCTGGGGCGCGGCCTGGAGGCGGGGAGTTGCGAAGCGCTGGCGGTCGCTGGCGGCGACGGAACGGTCAACGAGGTCGCGAACGGTCTGGAACGGGAAGGTCCGCCGCTGGCGCACTGGCCGTTGGAACGCGCTGCGTTACGCCACCGCGCTTTGCCTCGGCCGGCTGCACCGGCTGAGGGATGTCAAGGTCGTGGCGACACGCCGGGTCGAAATCGCCGAACCCGCGGGTGAGCCGGTTCAGGCCGGCGGCGATATCGTCGCCCACTTGCCGGCGATCATCGAGATTGAGGAAAACGCGGTGTCGCTGGTCATGCCCGCCGGGAATTAGCGCCCGGCGACGGTCATTCCTTCGATCGCGATGGTCGGCGAATCTGTGCCGTATTTGAACACAAGATCGTTCGCCGGCGTCAGGTTCTTGAACATCTGATTCAAATTCCCGGCGACGGTGACTTCGCTGACCGGATAGGCGAGTTCGCCGTTTTCGATCCAAAAGCCGGAGGCGCCACGGCTGTAATCGCCGGTCACCATGTTGACGCCCATGCCCATCAGCGAGGTCACGAACAACCCGCTCTTGATGCCGCCAATCAGGTCCTTGGGCGAAATCTCCCCGGCCTCCATGTAGAGATTCGATGGCGACGGCGAGGGCGTCGAACTCGTCCCGCGCACCCCATGTCCGGTGCTTTTCAGGCCAAGTTGGCGCGCCGAACGAAGATCGAGAATCCACGTCGTCAGCACGCCTTTGTCGATCACGGCCCGGCGTTTTCCGGCCAAACCCTCGATGTCGAAGGGGCGGGAGCCGAAGCCGCGCCGGCGCAGCGGATCGTCGATGATGCTGATTCCGGGGCCAAAGACGGCCTGCCCCATCTTGCTTTTGAGGAAACTCGTGCCGCGTGCGATTGACGAGCCGTTGATCGCGCCGGCGAGATTGCGGACGATGCCGTTGGCCACCCGTTGCTCGTACACAACCGGCACCTGCGCGGTTTCCGCCTTGCGCGGGCTCAACCGTCGCACCGCTCGTTCACCGGCGCGGCGGCCGACATCCCGTGGCGATTCCAACTCCGCTCCGTAGATCGCGGTCGTGTAATCGTAGTCGGTCTCCATGCCGGTGCCTTGGCCGGCGAGCGCGGACACGCTGATGGTCTGGCGCGAGGTCTGGAAGCTGCCGGAAAACCCGTTGCTGGCGACGACGCCGATCATGCCCTGACTCCAACCCGCCTCGGCGCCTTCGGAATTGGTGACGCCGGGTACGGCCAGCGCCGCTTCCTCGGCCTCCTTGGCCCGTTCGATCAGGGTCTGTGGAGTGGGTTCGGTCGAATCGGCCAAATCGAGGTCGGGTATGGCGCGTAGGATGTCCGCCGGGTCCGCGAGGCCGCAATAGGGGTCCTCGGGTGCGGCCCGCGCCATTGCCACCGATCGCTCCACCAGCTCTTTGAGTGTCTTGGCTGAACGATCGCTGGCCGACACGATGGCCTGCTGGCGGCCGATGAAGACCCGCAGCCCCAAATCCTGGTTTTCGGATCGCTCCAATCGCTCCGGCTTGCCCAGGCGCTGGGCATGGGACAGCGACGCCCCTTCGACGAGAATGGCGTCGGCCGCATCGGCACCAGCCGCGCGGGCACGAGCGACGAGATCGGAGAGAAAATTGAGGGCTTCGGCACCGGTGGTCATGGCTCTTGATCCGCTCAAGGGGAGGATCCATCAGATATAGGGCCAGCGCGCCGCGAGCGCCAGTGCGGCCCGGCCGTCTATCGGGGCCCGCCCGTGGTCATGGGGTAGTCGCCTTTGTCACCCCGGAACGGCAGCGCCAGCATCCACCACAGGGTTTGCCGCCGTTCGGATTGAAACTGCTTCAATCCAATGGTCATGCCGGCATGACCGGCTTCCGGTTGGGCGCGATAGGTCCCGAACAGGCGATCCCAGACCGACAGATTGAAGCCGAAATTGCTGTTGGTCTCGCGCACGATGACGGAATGATGAACGCGGTGCATGTCCGGCGTCACCACGACCTGCCGCAGCCAGCGATTGAGTCTCGCCGGCAAACTTACATTGCCGTGGTTGAACATCGCCGTCGCGTTCAGGATCACCTCGAACAGGATGACGGCCTCCGCCGGTACGCCGAGGATGAACACCGCCGCCATCTTGATGAGCATGGAGATGACGATTTCCAGGGGATGGAAACGGATGCCGGTGGTCGTGTCGAAGTCGGGATCGGCGTGATGCACCATGTGCAGAAGCCAGAAATGCGGCATGGAATGGGCCGCGACATGCTGCCAATAGATGAGCAGATCGAGCAGGACGACGGAGCATAAAACGGCCAGCCAGCGCGGCATTGGAACAATGTTGAGCAGCCCCCAACCGACACCTTCGGCCCAGGCCGCGACCCCGACAGCGAGCACCGGGAAGACGATCCGCAACACCAACGTGGAAACGACAACGAGGCCGAGATTGTTGATCCAGCGGAAGCCGCGCGACACCAAACGATGCCGCCGTGGCGCGATCAGCTCCCACACCGCCATCGCGACCAACACGCCGAGATAGAAGGCCAGCCTGATCGTCGGCTCATTTGTCAGGATGAAATCCCGCATCTGCCGGGGGCCTATTTCCAGATCGGCTTGCCGGCGCCGGGCAGACCGTAGGAAGGCCATTTGCGCGTGACCAGGTCGACGACCTCGTCAGTCATGCGAATCTTGCGGCCCCATTCGCGGCTGGTCTCCGGCGGCCATTTGTTGGTGGCGTCCAGGCCGATCTTGCCGCCCAGCCCCGATTGCGGCGATGCGAAATCGAGATAGTCGATCGGCGTGTTCTCAACGATCGTGATGTCGCGCGCCGGGTCCATGCGGGTCGACACCGCCCACATCACGTCCTTCCAGTCGCGGGCGTCGATGTCGTCATCCACGACGATGACGAACTTCGTGTACATGAACTGGCGGAGATAGGACCACACCGCCATCATGATTCGCTTGGCGTGGCCGGGATAAGCCTTGCGGATGGACACCACCGCGATGCGGTAGGAGCAGCCCTCGGGTGGCAGCCAGAAATCAACGATCTCGGGAAATTGTTGCTGGAGCAGTGGGATGAACACTTCGTTCAGGGCCGCGCCCAATACCGAAGGTTCGTCCGGCGGCCGCCCGGTGAAGGTCGAGAGGTAGATTGGATCGCGCCTTTGGGTGATGGCGCTAACCGTGAATACGGGGAAACGCTCGACCGCGTTGTAATACCCGGTGTGGTCGCCATAAGGCCCCTCGTCGCCATGTTCGCTAAGGCTGACGTGGCCCTCGATGACGATTTCGGCCTGGGCCGGGACCTTAAGCGGCACACTCACGCAATCGACCAGATCAACACGTTTGCCGCGCAGCAGCCCCGCGAATTGATATTCCGAAAGCGTATCGGGCACCGGCGTCACCGCGGCCAGGATGGTCCCCGGATCGGCACCGATCACGGCGGCGGCGGGCAGCGGCTCGGCCCGCTCCTCGGCCCAGCGCGCGTGATGCTGGGCGCCGCCGCGGTGGCGCAGCCAGCGCATGAGTGTGGTGTTGCGGCCGGTCACCTGCATCCGGTAGATGCCGAGGTTGAAATCGTCCTCGCGCCGCTTGCCCGGCCCCTTGGTGACGACCAGCGGCCAGGTGATAAGCGGCGCCGGCTCGCCCGGCCAGCAGGTCTGGATGGGCAGCTGACTCAGGTCGATGTCGCCGCCGCGATGGACGATTTCCTGGCAGGGCGCGGCCCCGACCGATCTCGGTTTCATCGCCAGAACGGTCTTGAGCAAAGGCAGCAACTCCATGGCCTCGCGCCAGCCGCCGGGCGGTTCCGGCTGGCGCAAGAATGCCAGGGTCTCGCCGATTTCGCGCAGCCCACCCGGCTCGCGATCCATGCCCCAGGCCACCCGTTCGACCGTGCCGAACAGATTGACCAGTACCGGCATGTCGTATCGTCGCCCGCCTGTGCCGATGACGTTTTCGAACAATACGGCCGGCCCCTGTTCGGCGAGCAGACGGGTCTGGATTTCGGTCATTTCCAGGACCGGCGACACCGGTTCGCGAACACGGATCAGCCGCTGGTCGCGTTCGAGCCGGTCGATGAAATCGCGCAAGGAGGCGTATGGCATGATTGTCGCGGTGGGTGAGGGGACAGTATAACGGTCTTTAGGCCCCGTGGCCCAATCCGCGGCGGAGGAATGGAATGAAGCGCTACTGGGTGGTCGGCGGCGAATACCAGGATACTCGGTTCAAGGAGCTGGCGGCGGGCCGAATCGAGGAACGTTACGGACCGCACCGGCTCTATGCCGAAGCTCGCCGGGAATGGCAGAACCGCACGATGTCCAGCATCGACAACGCCCATCGTCGATATTTCATCACCGTGGAGACGGAGGCACGGACGCCCCGCCCCAAGCTCAAGCCAAAGGAATAGGCCTTCATTCCACCAAGTGGCGGACGGCGTCGTTCATCGCGATCAGACGCTGGGCCATTAACCGCGCGATCATGCCGTGAAACAGCCCCGCGACGGCCGGGTCTTGTTTTTCCAACACTTGAAGGTCGCTACCGCTCATCACGACCACGCTCGCGGCCGTGTCGGCAACCAGCGAGGCGGAGCGGCGACCGCCGGCATAAAAGGCCATTTCACCGACGACGCTGCCCGGGAGGAACTTGCGCAATCGGATGGCATCGCCATGCCCGAGGCGAAGCATCGCCGACAGCTTGCCGCGAATCAGGATGTAGATGTCGTTGTTGGGGCCGCCTTCGCGGAAGAGAAATTCCCCGGCCGCGACGTCGCGCTCCTTTAGGTAGGGCAATAGGGCGCGCGTGCCGTCCTCTCCTGTCAGCAGGCCGTTCAGTATCTCTTTGATCGCGACCTCGCCGGGTTGGTAGCCGGCTTCGGCGAGCAGGCGGTCCTCCGCCCATTCCATCGCGTGCCCGGTCTCGGGAAAACACTCATTGGCCGACATGACGCCGGCCGCGATCAGCCAGCCTGCATCGGCGTTCTCCAGGTTTGCAAACAGCAAACTGATGTCATTGGCCGCAGCATAATGTTTGAGTTTCTTCAGGGCGAAGGCGGCCGACGCGTCCATCCCGCCGAGGTGCCGGCAACCCAGGATGACATAACGCACGCTGTGCCGATCGCGTTCGATTCGGTGGCGGATGCGGTCCAGCAGCGACATTGCTGAACCGAAAAAGACGTAGCCCTGCAGCTCGAAAACCATGAGCCGATTGCCGCGCTCGGCCAGAATTCGGTTGGCATCGAAGGGTCGCTCCACATTGCTGCGATACTCGATCCCGGACAGCTCGGTCTCTGCCCATTTCGCGACCTACCCGATAATCAGGGCAACAGGCGTAGCACGCGGGTGTGTCGGATTTCGCGGTCTTCGAGTTCCAGCGACGTAGGCACGGCGTAAGTGGCGATTTCCTCAAGGCCCGCTTGTGGCAGATAGGCACGGCCGGGATCGGCGAGGAGGACCATGGCCGATCCGGCAAAACGGCGCAGCCACGGCACGACACGCTCCGCCATCGGGCGTTCATAACAGATATCGCCGGCAAGAATGACGTCCCACCGGTTCACGACGCCCGAAGTCAAATCCTCGCCGATGGATTCGATGAGCACGTCGTTGAGCAAGGCATTCGCGGCCAAGGCCAGACAGGCGACGGGGTCGATGTCGGCGGCGGCGACGGATTTTGCGCCGGCTAGCGCCGCGGCAATGGCGGCGATGCCGCAGCCCGCGGCGAAATCGAGTACAGCCTTGCCGCGAACCAGGGCCGGGCGATCCAGGATATGCCGGGCCAGGGCCTGGCCGCCCGGCCACGCAAAGGCCCAATAGGGTGGGGGTGTTCCGGTTTCCTCTAGGAACACCTCCGTGGCCGTCCACAAAGGTGTCACCTCGGTCGCTAAGAGCAGCCGGATTTCGGGTACCAGGGGTGCGGCGGCAATCCGGGTGTTCGCGGCGATGAAGGCGGCGTAGGCCGCCGCGCCCTCAGCGGAGCGCGGCTGCGATATTGCCGCCATCGACGGTCAGGATGGCGCCGGTGGTTTTCCGCTGGAGCGCCAGCGCCACGAAAGCCTGGGCGACGTCCTTGGCCTTGACCTCGCGGCCGAGCAAATTGCCGCTCATGTAGTCGCTCTCGCTCAACCCCCGCGCGGTGGACCGCGATTTGATCATGTCGTCGGTCAGCAATCCGCTGCGCACCCGGTCGGCGTTGATCCCGTTGACGCAAATTCCATCCCGACCGTAATCGACGGCGTATTGGCGAAGCAGGGACAGAGTCGCGGCTTTGGGCAGGCCATAGGGGCCAAAATCGGGGCCGGGGTTGACCGCCTGTTTGGTGACGTTGAACAACAAGACACCGCCGGTACCCTGGGCGCGCATGATCCCGACGGCGTTCTTGGCCACGGTTTGGTGTGAAAAGAAGTTCAGCTCGAAACTCTCCCGCAACACCTTGTCATCGACCTCGCCGATACGGCCGGTCCACGCGGCGCCGGCATTGGAGACGACGATATCGACGCCGCCGAAGGTGTCGCAAACCCGATCGAACGCCGCCTTGACCGAAGCCGGGTCGGTGACGTCGCAGGCGACGACCAACCCGCCTATGGCATCGTTGCGCTCGCGGGCGGCGTCGGCGTCACGGTCGAGGATGGCGACCTCGGCGCCTTCGCGGGCAAAGGCGGCCGCGGTCGCCGCGCCGATCCCGCCGGCCCCGCCGGTGATCACGGCGACATGCCGCGCCAACGGTTTCTCCGCGTCCTTGCCGAGCTTGGCCTGTTCCAGCGACCAATATTCGATGTCGAAGAGATCGGCCTCGCTCACGCTCTCGAAGCGCCCGATCGATTCGGCGTCGGTGATGACCTCGATCGCGGCCTCGGCGACATCGGCGGCGATGCGTGCGTCCTTCGCCGATTTGCCTAGGCCGAACAAACCCAGGCCGGGAACCAGAATGACGCGCGGCATCGGGTCGAGCGGCTTCTTCGGCGTCGCTTGGCGGCGATTGTTGCGCTCGAAATAGGCTCGGTAATCCGCGATATAGGCGGCGACGGACGCCTGGGCCGCGGCGGCAAATTGCGTCATCTCCCCGGCCGTCGGCGCCGGCGGGAACAGCGGCTTGGGTTTGGTGCGAATGACGTGATCCGGTGTCGCCACGCCCGCCTGCGCATAACGCGCGGCGTCGGCGCCGTTGACGAAGGCCAGGATGCGCGCGCCGGTGCGGAATTCCATGATCTGGCGGCGATAAAGCCCTTCCGCGCGGTCTTCGACCGATGCCACCAGCCCGCGCAGGATCGGCGCGATCTCGGCCTGGGTGGCGGGCGCCGTGGGCAAACCCGCCGGCACGAACCCCGTGCGGCGTCCCTTGGCCAGCCTTAGCTCGGCCAGCGCGACCAGCGCGATCATCCGGTCATAGGCTTCCTTCGCGGTGTCGCCGAAGGAAAAGATGCCGTGTTTTAGCAGGACCATGCCTTCAACCGAAGGATGGGCGCGCTGAATCTCGGATGCTTTCTTGGCCAAGGCGAAGCCGGGCATGATGTAGGGCACGAACGCCACGCGGGTGTCGTAGACCTCGCGGCACAACTCGGCCCCGTTTGGCTGATCGGTCAATGACAGGACGGCGTTGGCGTGGGTGTGGTCGATGAATTTGTGCGGCAGGAAGGCGTGCAGCAGGGTCTCGACCGATGGATTGGGCGCCGTGCTGTCCAGCAAGTTACATCGCTGCACGTTGACCATGTCTTCGTCGGTCAGGGCGTCGAGGCCGATCAGCCGGCGCAGCGGATCGAGGCGGACGGCGGGCAGCCCTTCGGGCTCGATCTTGCCCATGTCCCAGCCGCTGCCCTTGACGCATAACACGTCGAGTTCGTCGCCGAGGATGTCGGTCAAGCGCGTCTTGACCGAGGTGTTGCCGCCGCCGTGAAGGACCAGCCGGGGCTCGCTGCCAAGCAGGCGCGTTGTGTAGACTCGCAGCGCCAGGTCGCGCCCGACATTGCGCGCGGCGTAGCGGGCCACGATGGCCTCGGCCTCGCGGTCGGACCAACAATTCTTCATGGCGTGGCTAGCGGTTGAACACGCGCCCGGCGACGGCGTCGAGTCGACGGATCATGCCGGGGTCGCGGGCGCCGGGGGCGGTGATGATGGCCGTGTCGAGCGAGGTGTGGCAGCCCTTCGTGCACACATGGTCGCGATGCCGCAGACGCGGCGCCACCGCCTTGACCAAGGCACGCGCCTTATCCGCGTTCTCCAGCAGCACCTTCAAGACGGCCTCGACGGTTACGTCCTCGTGATGGGAATGCCAGCAATCGAAGTCGGTGACCATGGCGACGGTCGCGTAACACATCTCCGCCTCGCGGGCGAGCTTGGCCTCCGGCATGTTGGTCATGCCGATGACGTCGCAGCCCCATGAGCGGTAGAGCTCCGATTCGGCGCGGGTCGAAAATTGCGGTCCTTCCATCACGAGATAGGTGCCGCCGCGCACAATCGGAAGGCCAAGCTCGCGTCCGGCTTCCTCCAAATGGTCGCCGAGGCGGCCGCACACCGGATCGGCCATGGACACATGCGCCACCAACCCGGTGTCGAAGAAGGTCTTCTTGCGGGCAAACGTACGATCGATGAATTGATCGACGATGACGAACATGCCGGGGGCGAGGTTCTCCCGCAGGCTGCCGACCGCACTCATCGATATGATCTCGGTCACGCCCGCCCGCTTGAGCACGTCGATATTGGCGCGGAAATTCAGTTCCGACGGGGGCACACGGTGTCCGCGCCCGTGCCGCGGCAGGAAAACCAGATCCTGCCCGTCGAGTTGACCAAAAAGAAGATCGTCCGACGGTTCCCCGAAAGGAGACAACATCCGCTCCCAGCGAACATTGTTCAGCCCGTCGATCTCATAGAGGCCGCTACCGCCGATGATGCCGATGACGGGTTTGGGGGGCAGTGATTTGGGCATGTCAGACGTCCCTCTTGCACGGCGATTGCCTCTTGCACGGCGATTGCCCCTTGCACGGCGATTGCAACCGCGTCGCCGCGGCGACGCGGGAACCCGGATGTGGAGAAATCGCCCTTGACGGTCAGGCGTGCAGGTCGGCCCACACCTTGCGCTTGACGGCGTACGTCAACCCGGAAAACACGATCAGGAACAGAACGACCTTCACGCCCAGTTGTTTGCGCTGTTCCATTTCGGGCTCGGCCGTCCACGCCAGGAACGTGGTGACGTCGCGCGCCATGGCCCCCACGGTCGCTGCGGTTCCGTCGGCGAAGGTCACGCCGCCTTCGCTCAAGGGCATGGGCATGGCGATCTGGTGCCCCGGGAAGAATTCGTTGTAGTGCATGCCGTCCATTATCCTGACGTCGGCGGGCGCGTCCTTGTAGCCGGTCAGGATCGCGTAGAGATAATCGGGACCGCCCTTGCGGGCCTTGATCATCAGGCTCAAATCCGGGGGATAGGCACCGTTATTCGCGGAGCGCGACGCATTTTCATTGGCAAAGGGCGCCACGTAGCGGTCCGACGGGCGGCCGGGGCGCTTGAACATGTCGCCCTCGTCGTTGGGTCCGTCGGTCACTTCCTTTTCGGCCGCGATGGCCCTGATCTCCTCCGCGGTCAGCCCAATGCCCGCGAGATGGCGGTAATAAATCAGGCTCAGCGAATGGCAGGCCGAACAGACTTCCTTATGTACCTGGAAGCCGCGGTTCAAGGCGCCGCGGTCGAAGGTTCCGAAGACGCCGGCGAAAGGCCAATGTTCCTTCGGCAGCGCCGGCCCTTCCGCCGCGTTGGGCGTCGTTGCCGTCAGGCCGAAAGCCAGGGCCGCGAGCGCGGATAGGGCGAATCTGCGCATCAAGCCTTCTCCATGTGTCGCGCGGTTGCCGCCGTGCGTCCGCCAAGAACGGGCTGCGAGATGCTGGTCGGGAGCGGCAACGGTCGTTCAAACCAGCCGAGCAGCGGCAGCAGAATGATGAAGTGGAAGAAATAATAGATCGTCGCGAGGCGCCCGAGGATGAGGAAATAGCCCTCCGGCGGGTTGGCGCCGACATAGCCAAGCACGATGCAATCCACCACGAAGACCCAGAAGAGCTTCTTATAAGCCGGCCGGAAGGTGCCGCTGCGGACCCGCGAGGTGTCCAGCCAAGGCAATAGGAACAGCACGAAGATCGAGCCAAACATGGCCAGCACGCCGATCAGCTTATCCGGGATGGACCGCAGGATCGCGTAGTAAGGCAGGAAATACCATTCGGGCACGATGTGCGGCGGCGTGACCAACGGGTTGGCCGGAATGTAATTGTCTGGCTCGCCGAAGAAATTCGGCGCGAAGAAGACGAACATCGAAAAGACGGTCAGGAAGACCGACAGGCTGAACAGGTCCTTGACCGTCATATAAGGGTGGAAAGGAACCGTGTCCTGCGGACCCTTGGTGTCGATGCCCATCGGGTTGTTGGATTTCTGCACATGCAACGCCCACAGGTGCACGGCGGCGGCGCCGACGATCACGAAAGCGAGGAGGTAGTGCAGGGCGAAGAAACGGTTCAGCGTCGGATTGTCGACCGAATACCCGCCCCATAGCCAGGTCACGATGCTCTCGCCCACCAGCGGGAATGCCGAGAACAAATTGGTGATCACCGTGGCGCCCCAGAAACTCATCTGCCCCCAGGGCAGCACGTAACCCATGAAAGCGGTGGCCATCATCAGCAGCAGGATGATGACGCCCAGAAACCACAGGATCTCGCGCGGATATTTGTACGATCCGTAATAGAGGCCACGAAACATGTGAATGTAGACGACGATAAAAAACGCCGACCCGCCATTCATGTGGATGTACCGCAGCAACCAACCCCAGTTCACGTCGCGCATGATGCGTTCGACGCTGTCAAAGGCCATGGTGGCGTGCGGCGTGTAGTTGAATGCCAGCACGATACCGCTCGCCAGCATGATGACCAGGACGATCCCCGCCAGCGACCCGAAGGTCCAGAAATAGTTAAGGTTGCGCGGCGCCGGATAAACGCCCAGCTCGTGATAGACGAAGCTGAAGATCGGCAGCCGGAAATCGATCCATCGGACGACTGGATTTTTCCATTCGGGTGCGTTCATCGGACTCTATCCCTAACCGATGCGGACGTTGGTGTCGCTGAGGAAGACGTAATCCGGCACGTCCAAATTCTTGGGCGCGGGGCCTTTGCGGATGCGGCCGGAGGTGTCGTAGTGCGAACCGTGACAGGGGCAGAACCACCCGCCGTAGTCCCCGCGTGGATCGGTGACCTTTTGGCCGAGCGGCACGCAGCCGAGATGGGTGCACACGCCCACCACGATCAACCATTCGGGTTTCTTGACGCGGCTTGCGTCGGCTTGGCGGTCGGGCAATTCGGAATCCTGCACTTTCGCCGCCTGCTCGATCTCGGCCTGGGTTCGGCGACGGATGAACACCGGCTTGCCGCGCCACTTCACGGTGATGCTCTGGCCTTCGGCGATCGGCGAGATGTCGACCTCGGTCGTCGCCAGCGCGAGCACGTCGGCCGAAGGGTTCATCTGGTCGATGAAGGGCCAGATCGCGGATCCGAGTCCGACCGCGCCAAAGGCGGCGGTGGCGAGAAAAAGGAAGTCGCGGCGCGTCTCGCCTTCATCGTGCCCAGGCGCCGCGGACGTCGCGGAATGTGCCGGATTTGCCATGTGTCTCCACCTGCGTCATGTCCGGCATCATGTGCTGGCCGCGCACGAGGCCGTGTCTTTCAATGTTCGGAGTCCCGGGGCGGCATGCCGGAAGGCACAGCCTCCACAGCCACGATGCTTTCACATCGTCCCCCGCTGCGGCACCGGATCGCCGACCGGACACGGGTATAATCCAAATCCACCGTATTGCAAAGGCCGGCGCCGGACGATTCCATGAGACTAGCCCTGTTTGAACCCGACATTCCCCAAAACACGGGTGCGCTGTTCCGGCTCGCATCCTGTCTTGGCGTTTCCGTGGATTTGATCGAACCTTGTGGATTCCAATTAACCGACAGGCGGCTGCGCCGCGTCGGCATGGACTATCTGGGCCGCGTCGATTTGACGCGGCACGTGTCTTGGACCGCATTTGCGACGCGCCTCCAAGGTACCAATCCGCCCCGACCCCGCCTGCTGCTCTTGACCACACAAGGCGGCATCGACTACACCGCCTTTGCCTTTCGCGCCGACGATACGCTTCTCCTCGGCCGCGAAAGTGCCGGCGTTCCGGAGGAGGTTCACCGGACGGCGGAAGCCCGCCTGCGGATTCCCATGGTGCCCGGGGCTCGCTCGCTGAACATGGGCCTCGCCGCCTCGATGGTGCTGGGCGAAGCGTTGAGACAAACCGGGTTGTTCCCGGCATCGACGCCAAGACATGGAGTGATGACCGCCATGGGCAACGAGGCCGTGGAAGAGCGCAAGACACGGGCGGCGGCATGGTTCGAGGGCTTGCGCGACCGCATCTGTGCGGCTTTCGAGGCGATTGAGACCGACCATGCCGGTCCCGGCGCCGATCAGCCGCCCGGCCGGTTCGAGCGCAAAGCTTGGCGGCGGCCGGCGACAGCGGGTGATGGCGGCGGCGGGGTCATGTCGATCCTGCGCGGTCGGGTGTTCGAGAAAGTCGGCGTGAATATCTCGACGGTCCACGGGGAATTCTCACCCGAGTTCCGCGCGCAAATGCCCGGCGCCCAGGCCGATCCGCGATTTTGGGCGAGCGGCATTTCGCTGGTCGCCCATATGCGTTCGCCGCTGGTGCCCGCTGTGCATATGAATACGCGCCATATCGTCACCACGCTCGCCTGGTTCGGCGGCGGCGCCGACCTGACGCCGATGTACCCGTTGGCCGACGATACGCGCGACTTTCATGCTGCGCTCGAGGCCGCCTGTGGCGAATTTGACGCCGGCTACTATCCTCGCTTTAAGGCCTGGTGCGACGAGTATTTCTTTCTCAAGCACCGCGGCGAGCCGCGCGGCGTAGGCGGTATTTTCTACGACAATCTGGACAGCGGCGACTGGGAGCGCGATTTTGCCTTCACCCAACGCGTCGGCGAGGCCTTCCTCGATGTCTACCCAAGGCTGGTGCGCCGGCACATGAACAAGCCCTGGACCGAGGAGCAGCGCCAGCACCAGTTGGTGCGCCGCGGCCGCTATGTGGAATTCAATCTTCTCTATGATCGCGGCACGAAATTCGGTCTGATGACCGGTGGCAACACCGAGGCGATTTTGATGTCGCTGCCGCCGGTGGTGGCGTGGCCGTAACGCGCCGGTACTCGCTCTCCGCCCAGGTTTTCGGTAGAATCCAAGATAGTCGCGGGAGGTGTCATGAAAAGATGGTTGCCGCTGTTGGGGTTGATGCTCGGCATCGGCGGCGAGGCCGTCGCCGCCGATCTTCCGCTCAACGCCTTTTTCGGGTCGTTCACCGGCACCGGCGTGGCCCGATCGGAGGACAGCCAATATTTCGGTGTCACCGTCCGCGATTTTGACTTGCAGATCGAAAAGGCCGATACCGGATTTTCCGTGACCTGGACGACCGTTCTGCGCCAGGGCGGCGATCCGGCCAATCCATCGGTCCGACGGCGCTCGGCGACGTTGAGCTTCATGCCGACCGGGAAGCCCAACGTCTATCGTGCCCGGGAGTCCGACCCGATGAGCGACGGCGGCTATGCCTGGGCGCGCCTCTACAAGAACACACTTGGCGTCTATATCGTGAACATCGACGCCAATGGTGTGTACGAACTGCAGCGTTATCAGCGCACCTTGAGCGGCGGCGGCATGGACCTGGTCTTCACCCGGCTGCGGGATGGCGAGGTTCAGCGCACGGTCAAGGGCAAACTCGTCAAGCAGGGGAAGTAGCTGGACCTTCCGCCCCGCGAGCGGCCAATTCCGCGAGCCGACCGAGGCATTCCCCGCGGCCGGCGGTGAAGTCGCCCTCCTCCCACCATCGTTCCACGGCAGCCAGCAAACGTCCGACCTCCGGCCCCGCCGCGATCCCCGCGGCGAGCACATCGCTCCCGCTCACGGGAAGCGTTATGGGAACCCAACGATCGGCTTCGGCTCGGAGTCGGTCGAACGCCGCTGTCTCCCGCGCGGCGCCGCCCGGATCGCGCGCCATCCCTGAGGCCTCGGCGAGAAAAACGAGATCGCGGAAGCGGTCGGCGCCCAGCCGATAGAGCATCCGCCGCGCCGATTTGGCGTCCGTCGCCGCCGATGGTGGCCGGTCGGGCGCGGCAAGGCCAAGGAGTCGCTCGCGGCCTTCGTTGGACAGGCGCAGGCGAACGGCCAATGCCGATGTCGCGATCCGGTCTGCGGGCAACATTGCCGCCAAGCGGCGCAGCGCGTCTGCGGCGGCGCGCCCAATCTCGATTTGAACCAGGGCCGCCAGCCGTCCGATGTCCGGCACCCCGGGCACGATGTGTCCAAGGACACCGGTGTCCTTCATCAAGACCAGAACAGAAGCCGCGTTGTCGGCGAGGAGCAGCTTCGACAACTCACCCCAGATACGTTCACCCGACAGGCCGGGGACGAGGTGGGCCAGCGCCTGGCACGCCGCGATCGAGGGTGCGTCGGTCGGCGGGCGTCCGTAATAAGCGTAGAAACGAAAAAAACGGACGAGGCGAAGCACGTCCTCGCGAATGCGAATCAGGGGATCGCCGACGAAGCGGACGCGGCCCGCCCGCAGGTCGGCGATGCCGTCGAATGGATCGTAAACCCGCCCGTCGGCGGTGGTGGACAGGGCGTTGATCGTGAAGTCGCGGCGAGCGGCGTCGGCCTCCCAATTGTCGGTGAAAGCAACACGCGCGCGCCGGCCCTGGGGCTCGACATCGATCCGCAGCGTCGTGATCTCGTAACGGGTTCCGTCGGCGATCGCGGTCACCGTGCCGTGGTCGATCCCGGTGGGTATGGCGCGAACGCCGGCGGTCTGAAGCAGGGCGAGGGTTTTTTCGGGCGGATCGGGGGTGGCGATGTCGATGTCCCTGACCGGAAGGCCAAGAAGTGCGTCGCGCACGCAGCCGCCGACGAAGCGCAGCTCCGCTCCGTTCGCCGCCAGCGCCGCCATCACGCGTAGCGCCGCCGGCGTCGTCATCCAGGGCTGCGGCGCCAGGCTGTGGGGTGGGTTCGGTCGGACGTCCGTCGCCACCGTCAACGCACTCGGCCAGGCTGGATTTCGCCGTCGATCAGCCGCGGGGGTTCGTACTGGCCGTGGGGGGAATTGTTCCCGTACAACACCCCGGCGAACAGCACGATGGCGGTCAGCAAAAGGCCCGCCGCGGCCAGCCACGCCCACGGGGCATCCTGCCAACGCGGCGCCGCTCCGGCGGCCTCGGCTTCCGCCCGGCGCCGGCTCGCGAACTGCCAGCCGAAATAGACCGCGACCGGCAGCAAAAACGGCAGGAGGTATTCGAACAGGATGCGAATCATGGTCGCGCCAAGTGTAGGCGGAGGCTGATCAATATGCGGGCGGTGGCGCCCCAAATGAGATGGCGCCCGTGGCGGAAGGCGTCGACTTGCTGTTGCGGGTCGCCATCGGGGCGGCGATGCTTTTGGCAATTGGCGGGGTCGAGGAAAAAATCCAGCGGCACTTCAAATGCCTCCTCGACCTCATGAGTACTGGGGCGCGCGACGAAATCCCGATCGACCAGTCCGACGACTGGCACGACCCTATATCCAGTCCCGGTTTCATGGGTGTCGAGCCGTCCGAGTATCGCGACCTCACGGCCGGCGAGGCCGATTTCTTCCTCAGCCTCGCGTAAAGCCGCCGCGTCGGCGGCGGCGTCGCCGGCCTCGATTCGTCCGCCGGGAAAGCTGACTTGGCCGGCGTGAGCGCTCAAGTGATCCGTTCGTTTGGTGAGCAAGACGGTCATTCCCTGTCGGCGTTCGATCAGGGGCACCAGCACGGCCGCCGGAATCAATGGGCGGCGCGCCGGCGCCGCCGCCTCGGCACCGCCGCCACTCACGCCGCCGATGGCCACCGCAGGCCGCCCCCGGGCGGCGTTGTCGAAGCGATCGATGATCCAATGGCGGGTCATTCAAGCGAGTCCGGTCGCGAGCGTGAATTGGGGCGCGTCCGCCCGGTTGTCGGTAGGGCGAAGCGGCAAAAGACGAGACCCGGCGCTTGCGATTTTCATGCACGAAAACGTGTTTGTGGCCAGCCGCACACGCGATTTGCGATGGGCAAGTCGCCATGATAGAACCATCCCCCGGCGCGATCGACATCGATTCGGAAATCGTCGCGTCGCGTGGGCTGGGGCCGCCAATCGACGATCCGGTGGCCCGCGCTGTTCCCAGGATTGCATTTTTCGTGCAGCAGCGGAGGTTGCTTTGAGCGTAGCAGTTTCAGAACCCGCCACCCCGGCCGATTTCGTCAAGGAAGTTGCCGCGCTGGGCGAGCGCCTACAACAGGTGCGCGAAAGCATTGGGCGCGTCATTTTTGGCCAGCGAGATGTGATCGACCATACGCTTATCACGCTGCTCTCCGGTGGCCACGCCTTGCTCATCGGTGTTCCCGGCGTGGCGAAGACCCGTTTGGTGGAAACGCTCGGCACCGTGCTCGGCATCGACGACAAACGCATACAGTGTACGCCCGATCTTATGCCGGCGGATATTCTCGGCGTCGAGGTCTTGGAAGAAGGCGAGCAGGGTCGGCGGTCCTTCCGCTTCATCAAGGGGCCCATCTTCTGCCAATTGCTGATGGCCGACGAAATCAACCGCGCGAGCCCGCGCACGCAGTCGGCGTTGTTGCAGGCGATGCAGGAACGCAGGGTGTCGATCGCTGGTCAATCCTATAACCTGCCTGCTCCCTTCCATGTCTTCTCGACGCAAAACCCGCTGGAGCAGGAGGGCACTTATTCGCTTCCCGAGGCGCAGCTCGATCGCTTCCTTATGCAGATCGACATGAACTACCCCGATCTCGAATCCGAACGCATGATGATGCTGGCCACGACCGGCGAAAAGGAAGGCACGGCCGTCGCCGTGTTGTCCGGTCCCGAACTGGTGCGCGCGCAGCAGCTCATCCGGCGCGTTCCGGTGGGCGAGAGTGTTGTCGAGGGAATTCTGAGCCTGGTTCGCTCGGGCCGCATCGAACATGGCAACCCCGACGTGACCCGTTACGTGTCGTGGTCTCCCGGTCCGCGCGCCTGTCAGGCCTTGATGCTGGCCTCCCGTGCCCGTGCGCTGTTGCAGGGAAGGCTGGCGCCCTCGATCGAAGACGTGATCGCCCTCGCCCGCCCGATTTTGCGGCATCGCATGGCGCTGAACTTCACGGCGCGCGTCGACGGCGTCACCATGGACGAAGTCATCGACCGGCTGTGCCAGCCGCTGGCCTGACGGCCGGCGCGAGGCGGTCTTGACCAAAGTGTCCAGGTCAGCGGCATTGGCGGCGATCGACGCCGCCGCGGTGAACTTGCACGACGCGGACGTATTGGCGTCGTCGCTACCGACACTGCTGCTTGCCGCCGATCGCGTCGCCTCGACCATTGTTTACGGGGTCCACGGCGTTCGCCGCGCCGGCACCGGCGATTCGTTCTGGCAATTTCGGCTCTATCAGACCGGCGACAACACCCATCGCATCGATTGGCGGCAATCGGCCAAGACTGGAAAAATCTTCCTGCGCGAAACCGAATGGGAGGCGGCCCAGACCGTCTGGTTCTGGCGCGACGGCTCCCCGTCCATGCACTATGGGTCTAATGCCGAATTGCCGAAGAAGGTCGAGCGAGCGGGTTTGCTTGTGCTCGCGCTGATGTCGGTGCTCGGACATTCCGGCGAACGCATCGGCCTTCTTGGCAAACATATGTCCCCGACCACCGGTCGCGTCGGTTTGCGGCGCATGGCGGTCGCACTCGAACACGAAGGCGCGGACGAACCCAGCATACCGGCCGTGATCTCGGTCGCGCGGCATTGTCGCGTCGTCCTGGTCAGCGATTTTCTATCGCCCTTGGCGGACCTCAATACATTCGTTCGCCATCTCGCCGGATTCGGCGTGCAGGGACATATCGTGCAGATCTTGGACCCGGCCGAAGAAACGCTTCCCTTCAGCGGCCGCACATTGTTCGAGGGGCTGGAGCGGGAAGGATCAACACTGGTCAACCGGGTCGAAGGCATTCGCCGCGACTATGGCGCGGCGCTCGCCGCACAAATCGACGGGCTGAAGGCCATCGCGCGCGCCGTGGGCTGGACGATCGTGACACATCGTACCGACCGCTCGCCGCAGACGGTCTTGCTTTCGCTCTACATGGCATTGACCGAAAAACCGGCGGTATAGATCGTGGGTATGGAATCTTTGGCGTTCGGCGCGCCGCTTTGGTTGGCCGCTTTGGCGGGCCTGCCGGTGTTGTGGTGGCTACTGCGTTTGACGCCGCCGGTGCCGAGACTCGTTCGTTTTCCCGCGGTTCGTCTGTTGATGAACCTGCGCAAGGAAGAGACCGCAGCCCATACGCCCTGGTGGCTCCTGCTGCTGCGTATCATGGTCGCGGCAATGATCATCATCGCGGTTTCGGAGCCGCTCGTGAATCCGACAAGCGGCCTTTCCGGGAGCGGAACGCTGGTTCTGGTCGTCGATGATGGTTGGGCCGCGGCCCGCGACTGGCCCGCGCGGCGCGAGACTTTGGCGAAATTGGTCGATCAGGCGGAGCGGGCGCGGCGCCCGATCGTGCTTTTGACCACCGCGCCCGCGGCCGGCGATGAGGTTGCGCGGACCAATTCGGTCATGGTCGCGTCCGAAGTTCGCGGCATTATTCAGTCGCTCGAGCCCAAACCGTGGGCCGTCGATCGGCAGGCCGTGCCCGCCATGATCGACGCCTTGAAGATCGAGGGTTCCGCCAGCGCGGTCTGGTTGTCCGATGGTCTGGATGATGGCCGGGTCACGGCGCTGGCCGAGCGGCTTCAGCGCCTCGGCGCGCTGCAGATCATGACCGAAGGCCCGACCGACCTTGCCCGCCTTCTGCTGCCGCCGCAGGCCGATGGTGACGTGCTTGAGGTGACGGTGGCGCGCGCGGTGGGCACGCCCGACGAAAGCGTGTGGATACGGGCCAGCGGCGAGGACGGCAAAGTTCTGGTTCGCGAGTCCCTGCGCCTCCCCGAAGGCCAACGGACGGGAACGTTCCGCCTCTCCCTGCCGGCTGAATTGCGTAACCGTCTGGCCCGGCTGGAGATCGAGGGCGAGACCACCGCCGGCGCGGCGGTCATGCTCGATGAGCGGTGGCGTCGCCGGCCGGTTGGGATCGTGGCCGAGGCCCGCGCCGACCTCTCGCAACCGTTGCTCGCCGACATGTACTATCTGGAACGAGCATTGGCGCCCTTCAGCGAAATTCGCAAGGGCACCATCGCCGATATGCTGCGCCGCGAACTCGCGGTCTTGGTCCTCGCCGATGTCGGGAAGATGTCGGACACCGATGCCAAAGCCGTCGGCGAATGGGTCGGCAAGGGCGGCGTGCTCGTGCGCTTTGCCGGCGAACGCCTGGCCCAGGGCGGCGGCGAGGACGGCCTGCTCCCGGTATCCGTCCGCGCGGGCGGCGGTCGCGCTCTTGCTGGCGCCATGTCCTGGACTGTGCCGGCCGCGCTATCGTCTTTCGAGCCCGGCAGCCCGTTCGTGGGGCTTACCATTCCCGATGAAATCCGCATTCAGCGGCAGATACTCGCCGAACCGACGGCCGATCTCGCCGCCAAGACATGGGCGCGGCTCGCCGACGGTACCCCGTTGGTCACCGGCGAGCGCCGTGGCGAAGGATGGACGGTCCTTGTGCACACGACCGCCAGCCCGCAATGGTCCAATCTTCCGATATCGGGATTGTTCGTAGAGATGCTCCGCCGCCTCGTCGATTTGAGCCAGGGCGTGGCCGGCGTCGATAGCGTTTCCACCGCGCTCCCGCCGCTGCTGAACCTCGACGGTTATGGCCGGCCGCAGACGCCGCCGAGCACGGCCTTTCCGATCGCGGCGGGCGATTTCAGCAAAACGACGGTCGGGCCTAAACATCCACCGGGTTACTACGGCAACGAGACCGCCCGGCGCGCCTTGAATCTGTCGTCCACCGTCGTGCGGCCGCGCATCATCGAGAGCCTGCCGCCGGGTGTGATCCGGGCCGAATACGCCGCGGCGAGCGAAATCGTGCTCCGCCCCTGGCTTCTGGCGGTGGCTTTGCTCCTGGCGCTCGTGGATTTGGCGATCAGCCTCTACATGCGCGGCTTCCTCCTCTATCGCGGTCCGGAAGCGGTCGCGCCGGCGTTGCTTCTAGCCGCGATGCTCGGCCTATCCGGCGCGGCGATGGCGCAAGCTCCGACCGCGGCCTCGGACGATGTCGCCCTGGACTCGACATTGCAGACGCGCCTTGCCTATGTCCGCACCAATGACCGCGAGGCCGATGAAATCAGCCGAGCCGGCCTGGCCGGGTTGAGTAATGTTCTTCGCCGGCGCACCTCGGTCGAGGCGGGGCCGCCAATGGAAGTCGACGTCGAACTTGACGAGTTGGGTTTCTATCCGCTTCTGTATTGGCCGATGACACTCAGCCAGCCGCGGATTTCGCCGCCGGCGATGACTCGAATCGCGAATTTCCTCCGCAATGGCGGGATGATCGTATTCGATACCCGCGAAGGCGAAATTGGCGCCGGTGGGCCCGCGACCCAACGCCTGCAGGAAATTCTGCGCGGATTGGATCTGCCCGCCCTCATTCCGGTGCCGCGCGACCATGTGCTGACCAAGGCTTTCTATCTGATGCAGGTTTTCCCGGGTCGCTTCGCCGGTGCAACGGTCTGGGTCGAACAGTCCGACAGCCGCGTCAATGACGGCGTGTCCTCGCTTGTCATTGGCGGCAACGATTGGGCGGGGGCTTGGGCGGTGGACAATGCCGGCCGCTCGATGAACGCGGTGGTCCCCGGCGGCGAGCCGCAGCGCGAGATGGCCTTTCGCTTCGGCGTCAACCTCGTCATGTATGCGCTTGCCGGGAACTACAAGGCCGACCAGGTTCATATCGATGCGATTCTGGAGCGGATGAAGTAATGATCAGCGGCGACATAACCATTGCCTTTGCTCCGTTGCTGCCTTGGCAGGTGCTGGCTGTCCTTGGCCTGGCCTCGCTGATCCTGCTCGGCTTCGCGGCCTGGACCCGGTCGAAGGGGTTTCCCTGGCGGGTCTTGGCGTTGGGCACGCTTTTGGCCGCTCTCGCAAATCCCTCCGCGGTTCTGGAAGAGCGTCAGCCGCAGAAAGACGTGGCCTTGATCGTCGTCGACGATACGACCAGCCAGTCGATCGGAGAACGGCGCGCGCGCACCGAGGCCGCGTTCCAGCGCGTGCAGGAACGGCTTTCCGGCCAGAAGGACCTTGAGGTTCGCGTGGCTCGCGTCAATACCGCGGGTGCGTCGCCGTCCGGGGCCGAGGGCACGCGGCTGTTCGATGCCATCGAACGTGCGCTCGCCGATGTCCCGCGTCAGCGCGTATCGGGCGTCGCCTTGATCACCGATGGCCAGGTGCATGACGTCCCGGCTTCCCCGGCGCAGGCAAATCTGGTCGGTCCGATTCATGCGATCGTGACCGGCAACCGCAATGAAGGCGATCGTCGGCTCGTGGTCGAACAGGCGCCAACCTATGGCATCGTCGGCAATCCGCTGTCGATGCGTCTGCGTGTGGAGGACCCGACCGGCGGCTCCGTCGACACCGCGACCCTAAAGATCCGGCGCGACGGCCGCGACATGCCGAGCGCGCGCGTCGGGGTTGGCCGACCCGAAGTGGTACCCTTTACCTTGGAACATGGCGGCACCACGGTTTTTGAAATCGAGGTCGAGGCCGGGCGCCAGGAATTGACGCTGGAAAACAATCGCGCCGTCGTCATCGTCAACGGTGTGCGCGACCGGTTGCGGGTTCTTCTGGTAACCGGCGATCCCAATCCGGGCGAGAGGGTTTGGCGCAATATTCTGAAATCCGATCCCGGCGTCGATCTGATCCATTTCACGATCTTGCGCCCGCCCGAGGCTCAGGATTTCACTCCGGTCACCGAGCTGTCACTGATCGCCTTTCCCATTCGCGAGTTGTTCGAGGTCAAGCTCAAAGAATTCGATCTCATCATCTTCGACCGCTATCGCCGCCGCGATGTCCTCCCGGCCAGCTATTTGGACAATATCGCGCGTTATGTGCGCGGCGGCGGCGCGCTGCTCGAAGCGGCGGGTCCGGCCTTCTCGACTCCGCTCAGCCTGTTCAATTCGCCGCTCGGCGACGTCCTGCCCGGTCAGCCGACCGGTATCGTGCACGAACAGGGTTACCGGCCGCGGCTCACCGATGCCGGCCATCGCCATCCGGTCACGGCCGAACTGCCCGGGAGCGAGGGCACCGAGGCGAGTTGGGGCCGCTGGTTTCGTCAGATGGATGTGCAGGCCCGCAGCGGCACGGTGCTGATGGATGGCGCCAATGGCAGCCCGCTTCTTCTCCTCGATCACGTCGGCGAGGGCCGCGTGGCTCAGCTCCTGTCGGATCAAATTTGGTTGTGGGCGCGGGGCTATGAAGGCGGCGGCCCGCAGGCCGAACTTCTGCGCCGGCTCGCGCATTGGCTGATGAAGGAGCCGGAGCTCGAGGAAAACGACCTCCGCGCCACCATTCAGGGCAATCGCCTGATGGTCGAGCGCCGCTCATTGAAGCCGGACGACAAGCAGGTCTCGGTGACATTTCCTTCGGGCAAGACTCAATCCGTGAAGATGACAGAAGGACAAGGCGGCAAGTCGAACGGTGTCGTGGAGATCGAGGAACCGGGGCTCTATCAGGTCGGTGACGGCCAACGTGTTGCGTTAAGCGCGGTCGGCGCTCTCAACCCGAAGGAACTGGCCGATGTGCGCGCCACTGAGGATTTGCTCAAACCGGTGGTTGCGGCGACCGACGGCGGCGTTCTTTGGCTGTCGGAAAGCGCCAATTTCGACGTGCGTCGGGTCAAACCCGAACGCGAAGCCGCCGGCCGCAACTGGATCGGATTCAAGGCAAATGGCGACTATGTCGTCACCGGCGTGAGGCAATTGCCGCTGCTGCCGGCGCTTGTCGTCTTCCTCATCGCGCTGGGGGCGAGCGTCTTTGCGTGGAGGCGGGAAGGCCGCTAAATCGGCGCGCCGTCCCGCCCCGGGTTTGGTTCAGCTTGTTCCGGTCGCAACCGCCGGGCCCTGGGTTATCATTCGGGCGCCCGCCATTCCGATGACCATTGCGCCGATAAAGATAAGCGACTGAGGCAGGCCGAACGCCAAAGACGAAACGGCTGGTCCCGGGCAAAAACCCACCAATCCCCAACCGATGCCGAAAATCGCGGCCCCACCCACCAAGCGGGCATCGATGTCCTTGCCGGCCGGCGGCGGAAAGCTCTCGGCGAAAAGGGGGGCGGGGCGCCCCGAAGCGATCCGGAACGCTGCAAAGGTCACAACCAGCGCCCCAGCCATGACGAAGGCGAGGCTCGGATCCCAGGCCCCGGCGATGTCGAGGAAGCCCAGAACTTTCGCCGGATCGACCATGTGCGATACGGCCAAGCCGAGACCGAACAGGATTCCGGCGGCGAGGGCGGAAATTTCCTTGCTCATGCTCAAGCTCCCATCACATGGCGCATGACAAAAACGGTGGCGCCGCCGGCAACCATGAAGACGACGGTGGCGATGATCGACCGCGGCGACAGCCTGGCGATTCCGCAGACGCCGTGGCCGCTCGTACAGCCGCCGGACACGGTCGTGCCGATCCCCGTCAGCAAGCCTCCGGCGAGAAGCAGTGGAAGCGAGGGCGTCAGCGCCAACGCCATGTCGGGTTCGACAGCCAGGCGGTACGCGAATGCCCCGATAATGAGTCCGGCGACAAACATCAAGCGCCAGGCGATGTCGCCGCGCGACGGGGCGGCGAGGCCGCCGACGATGCCGCTGATTCCGGCGATGCGCCCGTTCATCAACAACAGCGCCGCCGCCGACAATCCAATAAGCGCCCCGCCGATCAGGGCGGGAATGGGCGTGAAATTCTCCATCAAAGCGACCTCCTTCGTCATCCGACCGTCACCGGCTTGAATTCATGCGGATCGTTCCGCCTGCGCCGCTAGCATGGCATGATCGGGCGTGGCTCGCCAGATTCCGAGGAAAGGCCCATTTTCCCATGGCTCAGTTGCAGCCTCGGCAATAGGAGGGGACGATGATAGAGGTCAGGCCGTTTGAAACTCTTGGCCAATTCGACAACGACTGGCTGAGCGCGCGTTATCATTTCAGCTTTTCCGACTATCGCGATCCCCAGCGCATGGGCTTCGGACCATTGCGGGTTTGGAACGACGATCGCGTTCGGCCGGGGCAAGGCTTCGCCCCGCATGGCCACCGCGATATGGAGATCATTACCTATATCCGCAAAGGCGCGATCACCCACGAGGATCACCTGGGTAATCGTGGGCGGACCGAAGCGGGCGACGTTCAGGTCATGTCGGCGGGCACCGGGATCACCCATGCCGAATACAATGTGGAGGAGTCCGACACCGAGCTATTCCAAATCTGGGTGGAGCCGGCGGTCCTCGGCGTCCGCCCACGGTGGGCCACGGGCGCCTTTCCGCGTGGCGAACGGGCCGGCCGGCTGGTAGCCCTCGCCTCAGACAATCCATCCGTGCTCGCCAGCGGCGAGACCAAACCCCTGACGATTCATCAGGACGCGACCTTATTTGGGGCGGCCTTGCGGGCCGGCGAATCAGTGAGCCACCGGCTGGAGCCGGGGCGGCGGGTTTATCTCGTGGCGGCGCGCGGCCGCCTTTCCATCAACGATGCGGCGATAAAAGCGCGCGACGGCGTCGCCGTCTGGGACATCGCGGAACTGGCGATGGAGGCCAGCGAGGACAGCGAGCTGTTGGTGCTCGATTTGCCCTGACACCGGCGCAAAAAAGTCTCGATTCGCGGAAAAACCGGCTAGGATGCGGTCGATTCGGGCCGGCGCAGGGCTTAGGTGACGGCCAGTCGCGGAGTGGCAGTGGATGAAAGAGCCGTCAAGTTATGTCGAGCTGCACCTTAGGAACTACGTCGATCGCCTCGCCAAGAATTCCGAGAAAATGTATGCCGTTCACTTGCGGCTGTCCGAATCGCCCTTCTATCGACGCAATCACCACTTTCTGAAAATCGCCGTCAACACGGTTGAGACCCTAGCCCGCGATTTCGGCGGCCAGGTCTTCCAACTTCAGAACAGCGACGTCATCTTCGTCTTCCCGGCCAAGGACCAGCACGCCCTTAACGAACTGGCCAAGCAGATTCGGCTCGTCTTCACCGAGGATCCGCTGACTTATGAGGCGGGCACCGGAACGGACTACGAAAAGCTGGTCAAGTGGTACGACCTCGACGCGGATCTGGCGCAATTTCGGGTCGTCGTTAATCGGGTTGCGGCCACTGCGGAAAAATCCCTCCAGACGCAGAAGCCTCATTTTGGCCATCCCGTCGCCGCCGAAAAAAAAGATGGCGAAGTTGTCGTCCAAGACCGTTGGCGATGTCGAGGGCGTTCTGCAAACCGCGGATATCAGCCCCTATGTCCGGCGCCAGCCCGTCTGCGTTCTTCTCCGCGACAAACCGCCGGTCATGGTCTTCGAGGAGATCTATGTTTCGATCAAGGATCTCCGGGCGCAGCTTTTCCCCAAGGTCGATCTGCGCAATGCACGGTGGCTCTTTCAGCAATTGACGCTGTCGCTTGATAGGCAAGTCCTCGTCATGCTGAACCGCGAAAACGAAAAAGCCGTGGCGAAGGTCAGCATCAACCTCAACGTCCCCACACTACTCGGCGACGACTTCCTCAAATTTGACAGCAACTTGAAGGCCGCCAGTCGCGGCGGCATCATTATCGAAATCAACAAAGTCGACGTCTTCTATGACCTCGGCGCCTTTCGCGCCGCCCGCGATTTTCTGCGCAAGCGCGGCTATCGCATCGCGATCGATGGCGTCACACCCGACATGTTGTCGATGATCGATCGAGAAAATTTGGAGGCCGATTTCGTCAAGGTCTTCCACCACAAGGACCAAACCGCCGAGTGGCAAAAACCCGGGGTACGCGCCATGATCGAAAAGAGCGGGCAGGCGCGCATCATCATGTCGCGCTGCGATTCGGCGGAATCCGTGGAGACCGGCCAGGCGCTCGGCATCAATCTATTCCAGGGCTACTACGTGAAAAAGTTGCTGGATGCCGGCCGCCAAGGCGCCGTGCCGGATGCGACGCGCGCAATCGCCGGCCGGAGATCGGCTGCGGCTCAGCCTGGGACTGGAGAGCGCGATTGATCCAGAGGCCGGCGATCGGTGCCGCCCTCCGCCGCCACTGACCGGGGTTCGCCCATGAAATTCATCCTACCGGCGGCCCTGACGCTGGGGCTGCTGGCCGGCCCAGCCTTCGGCGGAATGAAGGACGCCGTCGCGGCTTATGACCGGGGCGATTACGCGCTGGCGATGCGCGAATTCCTGCCGATGGCGTTGGCGGGAGTTCCCCAGGCCCGTTTCGATCTCGGTCTGATGCACGCGACCGGTCGCGGTGTTCCGCGCGACATCTCATATGCGGCGATGTGGTATCGACTGGCCGCCGATCAAGGTTTCGCCCCCGCCCAGTATGAATATGGAACCCTGCTGGCGCCGGCCGAGGCCGCCGCCTGGTTCCAACGCGCCGCCGATCAAGGATATGCGCCTGCTGCCTTCTGGCTCGGCCTGGCCTATCGCGAGGGATGGGGTGTGCCGCGAAGCGATGTCGACGCCGTCCGTTCCTACCGGAGGGCGGCGGAAGCGGGTCTCGCCGAGGCCCAGTCCAATTTGGGGCTTATGTACGAACGCGGTGACGGCATTCCCCAAGACGAGGCCGAGGCCCTCCGCTGGTATCGGCGGGCCGCCGAACTGGGGCAGCCGGAAGCGCAGTTCAATCTCGCAGCGATGCTTGAGGAAGGCCGGGGCGCTGCGCCCGATGCCGCGGCCGCGGCGGCATGGTATCGGCGGGCGGCGGACCGGGGCGTCGTGGCGGCGATGAACAATCTTGGCGTTGTCCTCGAAAAGGGTGACGGCATTTCCGGCGATCCGGCTCTGGCCTACGCCTGGTACGAGGCTGCATCGGTGCGTGGCGGTTCGGGCAGCGCGGCCGATCAGGCGGGCCGCAACCGCGACCAGATCGCCGCGCGACTGTCGTCCGACGAATTGGTCCGCGCCCGGCGGGAGGCGCAACAGATCTTGGCGCGGGTCACGGCGGCAACGTCCGCCGCGCCGTCCGAGGTGCCGGGGGTCTCGGCGGCTTCGCCGGCCGACAAATCGCTGACGCTCCGCATCCAGGAGAGTCTGCGCACGCTGGGCTACGATCCCGGCCCGCCGCAAACGCGCATGGGGTCAAAAATCGCGAGCGCCATTCGTGAATTTCAGGCCGATGTCGGTGCCCCGGTGACGGGGGAGGCCACCGAGGTGCTGGCGTTGGGGCTGCGCACGGCGGTGGCCGCGCGGCTTACGTTGCGCTCCCCGGCCTTGCGATAGCGCGGCTAACGAGAAATTGTTCGCCGGCCGCTTCCGTCGCGGCCAGTGGAGACATAGAGTTGCCCCGACACCTGGAGGGTGGGATGCCGTGAAGCGCCTCATTCTGATCGCTCTGCTGGTCACGTCCGTGCCCGCCTTCGCCGGTGTCGACGAGGGTCTCGCGGCGATCGAGAGCGGCGATTTTGCCACGGCGCTGCGGGAGCTGCGGCCCGCCGCGGAAGGCGGCGATGCGCGCGCCCAGTTTGCCGTCGGACTCATGCATGAAAGCGGGCAGGGCGTGGCCGCCAACGCCGCCGAAGCCGCCCGCTGGTATCGGAGCGCGGCCGAGCAAGGTTTTGCGCGCGCCGAACTCAGCCTCGCCAATTTGTACCGGCAGGGCCGCGGCGTCCAACAGAGCGATGTTGAAGCCGTGAAGCTCTATCGCCGCGCCGCGGAAAGCGGATTGGCCGGCGCCCAGCTTAATCTGGCCAACATGTATCTCGAGGGCCGCGGCGTTCAGCAGAGCGATGTCGAGGCCGCGAAATGGACGCGGCGTGCGGCCGATCAAGGCTCGGCAGGGGCCCAGCTCAATCTCGGGAACATGTACCGGGAGGGGCGCGGGGTCCTGCAAAACGATGAGGCGGCAATCACCTGGTATGGCCGTGCCGCCGAGCAGGGTCATTCACGCGCGATGTTCAGCCTCGGCCAAATGCACGAACAGGGGCGCGGCGTGCCGCGCGATCTGTCGGAGGCCGCGCGCTGGTATGGCCGCGCCGCGGAACAGGGGCTGCCGCTGGCGCAGTACAATCTGGGCGTGTTGCTCGAAAGGGGCGAGGGCGTCCAGCGCAACCCGGTGAAGGCCATGGCGTGGTATGTCCTGGCCAGGCTCCGGCTCCCGCCTGGGCTTGACCGCGACCGCGCCGAGACCGCCATGCTGCGCGTGGATACGCAGCTAACCAATGAGGGCCGTGCCCAGGCGCGCCGTCTGGCCGAGGACCTGCTGGATCAATTGCCCGGCGAAAAATAGGCCGCGCCGCGGTTTCGCCTAAGGCACGGCCGGCCCGCCACCCGTCCGCTTACGCCGGGCGACCCCACGTACGACATTGTCGATCAACAGCCGACCGGCCGCGCCGCCCATCGTCAATATCGATTCCGGGTGGAACTGGACGCCTTCGACCGGCAGTTCCCGGTGCCGGATCGCCATGACGAGGCCGGTTTCGTTGCGGGCCGATACTTCCAGGCTGGATGGGAATCGGTCCTCGCGGGCAACGAGTGAGTGATAGGCCCCCGCTGCGTAAGGCGAGGGCAGGCCGGCGAAGATGGTCCGTCCGTCATGGCTGATCTTCCACGTCTTTCCATGGCGCGGTTCGTCGAGGACCCGTAGGTCGCCGCCAAACGCTTGGACCATGCCCTGAAGGCCCAGGCACACGCCGAATTGACCGACGCCGCGTTCGGCCAAAGCGCGCACGAGATCGGGCACGCCGAATTGCTCAGGCCATCCAGGTCCCGGTGAATGGACGACCAGGTCGGGCGCTCCGGCAAGCAATCGCTCCAATTGTGTGCCGGCGCGCAACGTACGGACCTCCGCACCGGTTTGGCGGAAATAGTCGGCCAGCGTGTGGACGAAGGAATCCTCGTTATCGACGAATACGATCTTCAGGCCGACGCCCGGCGGCGACGCCGGCGCGCCGATGGCCGGAGAGGGCGGCGGCGAGGCCAGGTCCGCAAGCGCTCGAAACAGTGCGTTCGATTTCGTTCTTGTCTCTTCCTCTTCCTCGACCCCGACGGAATCCCAGACCAACGTCGCACCGACTCGATAGCGGGCCTTTCCGCCGATCAGATGGAACGTGCGGATGGTGATGCCGGTGTTGAGGTTGCCGTTGAACAGTAAGGCGCCGACTGCGCCGCCATACCAACCACGGGGGGAGGCCTCGAAGCCTTCGATGAGCTGCACGGCCATTTTCTTCGGCGCGCCGGTCAGCGTGACCGCCCACATATGCGACAGGAAGGCGTCAATGCCGGAAAAGCCCGGCCGCAACCGGCCTTCGACGTGATCGATGGTGTGATAAAGCCCGGCATAGGCCTCGATCAGCCGCCGGTCGAGCAGTTTCACCGTTCCGGGGACGCAAACGCGCGACTTGTCGTTGCGGTCGACGTCCGTGCACATCGTCAGCTCGACCTCGTCCTTTTCAGAATTGAGAAGCGCCAGCAGGCGCTCGGCATCCTCCATCGCATTGCCGCCGCGGCGCACGGTGCCGGAAATCGGGCAGGATTCGATGCGGTCGCCCTCGACTCGAATGAACATCTCGGGTGATGTGCCGACCAATCGGTCCTCCCCGAGTTGTAGGAAGAACTCATACGGGCTCGGGTTAACCCGCCGGATTTGATGGTAGAGCGCCGAAGCCGGCCCGGTGTATTCGGTCTCAAAGACGCGGCTCAGCACGACCTCGAAGATATCGCCGGCTTTCATGCGCGCACGCGCCGTGTCGACCATCGCCGCGTAATTTTGCGGATTGCGATCGGAGGTTATCGCGGCCTTTCTAATCCCGGTGTTCGCGGCGGGGTGTGGCAGGGGCGCGAAGCTCGTTGCGTCCGCGCAGGCCATGCTTATCCCGTCCCGGGAAAGCACATAGTCGAATCGGTAGGCCGCTTCCTTGCGGCGATCCACGCAGGTCAAACAATCGGGAAAGTAAAGATGGAGGTCGCGGTCTTCGGGATTGCGCTTCTGGCTCAGAACAATTCTCTCGAACTGAAAAATCAGGTCGTAGCCAAAGGCCCCATAGAGTCCGAAAAAGGCATCGTCGATCCCGCGAAACTCTCCGATCAGGCGGCGCAGCGGCGAAAACAGCGAGGGCTGGAGGCTGCGGTCTTCCTCGGCGAAAAAGCCGTCGGACGGCCGGATGTCGAGACTAAGGCGCCGCGGACTGTCCTCGGCGATGTCGGTCTCGGGGCCGACGAGAATGGGCTTCAGGATGGCCAGAAGCCTCGTGCCGCGTTCGTTGAGCGCGGACAACGACAGGCGTTGTCCCCGCGCCTTGATTTCGATCGGCGGACCCGCGAAACCGATGTCCCAGCGCGAATAGCGGCCGGGATACTCGACGCCGGAGGACAGCAGCACCCCGCGTTCGCCGTCCAGCCGTTCGGCGAGGCCGGCGATGCCTTGTTTGAAGTCCAGCGTCGTGGTCGTTCGCTCGACGAGGACTCCGGAAGGCGTGGTAAAGCGATCTGTCATGTCTTGCACCCGCTGGCTTGCGATTCCGACGGCAGGCCGCCGGCCGATGCCGAGTGCCCTGCGTCGTCAAGCGGTTGAAATGAAAGGCGTCGTGGATCTTTGGCTAACAGCTTCGCCAGAGCCAGACCTGCCAGATGCGCGGATTCGTCAGACGGGACTTTTTCGCCGGCATAATGGCGGCACGATAACATTGGCGCGGAAGACGGTCCATCCTCCGGGCGCCGGAACCGCGCCGGAACCGAAACGCCGCGAGCGCCGCTTACGCCTGGTAGGTGGGCAGCTTGAACAGCCGCGCCGCGTTGCCATGCGCAATCTTGGTCGCCAGATCCCGCGGAAGCTGCGCGATCAACGCGCGGGTCTCGGTCGATTTCGGCAGCTTGCGAAGGCGGAACGCGGCGGCCATGTGCTGATGGCCGGAGCCGATCATAAAACGGTCGCTGAAATCGCCGAGTAATTTGAGCCAGTCGGGCTTGAGGCGGCTGTTGTTGTCGAGCGGACGTGTGGCAGCGACACTCAACCGGTCGATGCGGATGCTCATATACAGGTTTGGGTTGGCGGCCAGAAGCTCCCGCAGAAGCTCCGGCGTGCGGTGGCCGGTATTGTCCCAGCCCGTATTCGCCCAGATGATATTGGCCTTGCGGTTGGCACCGAGCAGCTTTTTGAATTCTTCGATATTGGCCGGCAGGCTTTCGGGATTGTTCGGCGTGCGCGCCGCCCAAACCTTCGCGAGGGTGTATTCCTTCACCACCGCTTCCATATGAACCATCATCGGCACGCCGCTCTCCGCCGCTAGGTTCGCCAGTTGGGTGACCAAGGGGTGGTCCGGGGGCGCCGAGACATAGGGCTGGTCCTTGTTGAAGGACAATTGCTCGAGCCCGATCTCGCCGAAACCCATGCCTCCGGCGGCCAAGATGGCCTTGGCCTTGGCCTCGAAATCGGCCTTCAAGGCGGGTGATACCGCGTTGGTGCGAACGGACTGCTGGATGATGAGATTGAGCTGGCCGCCGCCGCCGAGAAAGCCGAAACGGTCGGCCTTGGCCTTCAGAATGTCGGCAAAGAAATCATAATCGTGCAATGATAAGGTGGTTGATCGCGAAAGGTGGCGGCATGACGATGGCCCGCTTGAAATTGAGCGCATCCATCGTTTCCAGCGCTTCATCCGCCGCGCTTCCGTAATGGTTGCCGGGTATTCCCGGGGCGCGGCCAACCAGATAGACCTGCGTATCGATGACTGGGATGCCGATGTCGATATTCTGCGCTGCGGCGTCGCCCGACCGGCTCAGCGTGCGCAACGCGACTGCGCCAAGGGCCGCACGCGAAAACACGCCAAGTGCCTTCCGGCGATCAACAGGGTGGTGGTTGTCGGTCATGCCTCGATTCCTTTCGCTCAAGCCCATCAGTGACACGAGGGCCCGCTTGTCGTCGTCGGCGCGGCTCGAAACTCCTACATAAGCCTCTGATCTAGAGCAGATTGGACCCGCCATCAACCGTCAAACTGTTACCGCTTTCTTGAGCCGTGGTGAATTTTTCCGGACAAGGCGTTATACGGTGGACAAGTCCGTTTGGCAGCCGAGTTTGTTCGCAATGACCTATCCCGCTCAATGACCGTTCTCCTGACCGGCGCCGCCGGGTTTATCGGCTACCATGTCGCACAGGCACTGCTTGCTCGCGGAAACGCCGTCATCGGCATCGACGACCTCAACGCCTATTACGAGCCGGGGCTGAAACAGGCTCGCCTCGACCGCCTCACGCGGCAAAAGGGATTTTCGTTCAGCAAGATCGATATCGCCGACCGCGACGCCGTCACCGCGCTGGTGGCGCGCCATCCCGAAATCGAAGGGGCGGTTCACCTCGCCGCCCAGGCCGGCGTTCGTTATTCGCTTGAACACCCCGAAGCCTATGTGCGGGCAAATCTGGACGGTCACTTTGCCGTGATCGATGCCTGCCGGCGCCTGCCCCGGCTGCGCCACCTGGTTTATGCCTCGTCGTCATCGGTCTATGGCGGCAATACGAAATTGCCCTTCGCCGTCGAAGACCGGGTCGACCGACCGATTTCCCTCTACGCCGCAACCAAAGCGGCGGACGAGCTGATCAGCCGCTGCTACAGCCATCTGTACGGAATGAAGATGACCGGGCTGCGGTTTTTCACGGTTTATGGACCTTGGGGACGGCCCGACATGTCCGCCTACATCTTCACCAAGGCGATCCTCGCGGGCGAGCCGATCACCGTATTCAACAACGGCGACATGAAACGCGACTTCACATATGTCGACGATATCGTTGCCGGCGTCCTCGCCTGTCTCGATCGCCCTCCGCCGGGGGGTGATGACTCCCACCGCCTGTACAATCTCGGCAATCATCGCGCGGAGCCGCTGATGCGGTTCATAGGCGAGATCGAGCGCGCCACCGGACGCAAGGCGCAAATGCGTTTTGCCCCGCTACAGCCCGGCGACGTGAAGGAAACCTTCGCCGATATCGACTCGTCGCGTCGCGATCTTGGTTTCGAACCGAAGACCGGCATCGACGAGGGCGTGCCGCGTTTCGTCGCCTGGTACCGCGACTATCACCGCGTCTAGTTGGCGGGCGGTACGCCGCAGGCCGACAGCGCGTCGCTCTGCCGCCGGCCCAGGGTGTCTTCGTCGAAATCGCCGATCAGGTCGTGAAACAGGCGGTACCAGTTGATCTCCGCCTTGAGGTGGAGAAAGACCGACCCCAGGCCGATCGCCGCGCGGTCCATGAGGACGAATTCGCGGGGCGGCGTGACCCCGCCCAGACGGCGCAGTTCCGCGTGCACCTTGCCGGCGACCTCCGCGCCATAGACGCCGCCCGTAGTGTCCTGGATACGCCGCGCCTTGTCTTCCATCAGCGGCGCGTAGACGAATTCCGCCCAGTGATTGAGAACCGCGATCACGTCCTTCGATAGGTTCTTGAACCCCCAAGTCTCATAAGCAAACACCGCAAGTTTGGAATCGTTGGTGTTCAGTGCGTTGTAAAGGTCGATGACGCCACGCACGAAAGACGGTTTGAACACGCGCACGCAGCCAAAATCGAGAAGATTGACCGACCCGTCTGTACAGGCGGCATAGTTGCCCAGATGCGGGTCGCCATGGATGACGCCGTAGTCGTAGAACGGCAGATACCACGCGCGAAACATGTTGTAGGCGACGATGTTGGCGCGCTTGGGGTGGGTCTTGACGAAATCGGTCAGCCTTTCGCCGTCCAGCCAGGTCATGGTCAACAACCGCCGGGTGGACAGCTCCTGCCGAACGCTTGGGACATTCACGCCCTTTTCGTCCTGATGGATCAGCCCATACAGGCGGACATGGCTGGCTTCGCGTCCATAGTCGAGTTCCTCGCGAAGACGGGCGGAAATCTCGGCATGGATCTGGCTGGTCGTCACCGCGCGGTCATACCGCTCGAAAATGGAGAAGGCGAGTTTGAGTTGCTGGAGATCCGCCTCCACCGCCGAATCCATGTCCGGATATTGAAGCTTGCATGCCAGTCGTTCGCCATCCGGCGATTGCGCGCGATGGACCTGCCCGAGAGAGGCCGCCGCCGCCGCCTCGCGGCCGAAGGATCGGAAGCGCTTTTCCCAGTTCGGTCCAAGCTCCGCGGCCATACGCCTGCGCACGAAGGGCCAACCCATCGACGGCGCCTGCGATTGTAGCTGCGTCAACTCGTGGACATATTCCTTGGGCAGGGCGTCGGGAATCGTGGAGAGGAGCTGGGCCACCTTCATCAGTGGCCCTTTGAGTCCCCCAAGCGCCCGCCGCAAATCTGCGGCGTGGCGCTGGCGATCGATGGCGACCCCGAAAAAGCGCTCGCCGGCAAGTCGGGCCGCCAGCCCGCCGACGGACGCGGTTACCCGGGCATAACGACGCGCCCGACCGGTTAGCGTATTTTCGTCAACCGGCTCGGCCATGGACCTTAATCGAGCGTTTCGAGTTCGTCGATAAAACCTTCGATCACCGCAAGCCCGCGTGCCCAAAAAGATGGATCCGATGCGTCCAGTCCGAAGGGTGCCAGCAGCTCCTTGTGCCGGCGTGTGCCACCGGCGCGCAGCATGTCGAGATATTTGGGCGCAAAACCCTCCGGTTGCCGGCGATAGACGGCGTAGAGCGAATTCACGAGGCAATCGCCGAAGGCATAGGCGTACACGTAAAACGGCGAGTGGATGAAATGGGGGATGTATGTCCACCACACCTTGTATTCGTCATGGAGATTGAGGGCGGGACCCAGGCTTTCGTTTTGAACCGCCATCCAGATTTCGCCGATTCGTTCGGCCGTCATCTCCCCAGCGCGGCGTTCGTCGTGGAGGCGGCGTTCAAATTCGAAGAAGGCGATCTGCCGCACCACCGTGTTGATCATGTCCTCGACCTTGCCGGCCAGCAGCGCCTTGCGCCGCTTGGCGTCGGCCTTGGCCAGAAGGGCCTGGAAGGTCAACATCTCGCCGAAGACCGACGCCGTCTCGGCCAAGGTCAGAGGCGTATCCGCCATCAATTGGCCTTGGGGGGCGGCCAAAATCTGGTGGACCCCGTGCCCCAATTCATGGGCCAACGTCATGACGTCCCGGGTCTTCCCCTGGTAATTGAGCAGCAGATAGGGATGGGCCGAGGGCACGGTGGGATGGGCAAAAGCGCCGGGCGCCTTGCCCGGCCGCGCCTCCGCGTCGATCCAATCGCTGTCGAAAAAACGAGCCCCGATCGACGCCAATTCCGGTGAAAAGCGCGAATACGCGGAAAGTACGGTCTCGCGCGCGCTCGGCCATTCGATGACCAGGTTGTCGGATTCCGGCAGGGGGGCGTTGCGGTCCCAATAATCGAGGCGGTCCACGCCGAACCACCGCGCCTTGAGCCGGTAGTATCGATGGGACAGGCGCGGGAAGGATTGGCGCACGGCGGCAACCAGGGCGTCGACCACCTCGTCCTCGACGCGGTTGGCGAGATTGCGCGACGACACCGGGCGGCGATAGGCACGCCAGCGATCCTCGATCTCCTTTTCCTTGGCCAAGGTGTTGGTGACCAGCGAAAACAGGCGGGTATTGGCTCCGAACACCGCGCTGAGCGATTGGGCGGCGGCGCGACGCAACCGTGGATCGTGTTCGGACAAAAGGTGCAAGGCCTCCGCGCTTGACAAAGCGCGGCCGTCGACGGGAAAACGCAACGAGGCGATGGTCTCGTCGAATAGCCGCACCCAAGCGGCGCGGCCGGCGACCTGTTTTTCGTGCAGCAGTTTTTCAAGGTCGTCGGAAAGCTGATGTGGCCGGAAGGCACGCAGATCGCGCAGCCACGGTTGGTAATGGGCGAGTTCCTTGGCCTTGAGCTTGTTCTCGATCGCCTCATCGTCCAGGCGATTGAGTTCGAGCGTGAAGAACAGAGTGCGTGTGGAAATCGCGTTGATCTTTTCTTGCGTGGTCTGAAAAAAGCGGCCGATTTCAGGGTCGTCCATACACCCCGCATGGGTCAGTTCGGCGAAACTGCCGATGCGCCCAAGGCGTTCCTCGAGCCTTTCGTATTCGGCCACGGCCTTCCCCAGCGCCGCTCCGGGCATCGCCGCCAATTTCCCTTGATAGCGAATCTGGAAGGCCTCGGCCTCTTTAGCGGCGGCCGCCAAATCCGATTCAAGGGCCGCGGAATCCGGGCTGGAATAGAGATCGCTCAAATTCCAGCGTGGCGCCGTCACCGCCGCCGGTATCGAAGTCGCCGCGCCAACGTTCGACATGTTTTGCTCCCGGTCGTCACCATCGGTATAAGCTTCCTTCACAACCCGGCCAAGTCTCCAGGCGCCGGGAGGGAGGGATGATGGACTACGATCGGTTGGTGAACCTTCCGAAACTGTTCTTCGACCAAGCCGATCGGTTGGGGGACAAGCTGTTTCTCTGGGCGAAACGGGACGGCCGTTTCGTCGGCAGAAGCTGGAAGGAGACTGCGGCGGAAGTCAGCTCGCTTTCGCGGGGTTTGCGCGCGCTTGGCATCGGTGTGGGCGACCGGGTCGTGCTGGTCTGCGAAAATCGGCCGGAATGGCTGATCGCCGATATCGCGATCATGGCCGCTGGCGCGGTTAGCGTTCCCGCCTATGTGACCAATACTTCGGACGATCATTTTCACATCCTGAACAATAGCGGCGCCAAGGCCGCGATCGTATCGACCGCGGCGCTCGCCGAACGGCTATTGCCGGCGGCGGCGCGCATCAAGGATCTCAATTGCGTCGTCACGCTGGAACCCGCGGACGCCGGCAAAAGCGGCGTTCGACTGCGCGCCTGGAAGGATCTGGTCAGTCTGGGCGAACGCCAGCCCGATGACGTGCGGGAGCGTGTTGGCCGCATCAAGCGCAACGAGTTGAGCTGCATCATCTATACCTCGGGCACCGGCGGCCTTCCCAAGGGCGTGGCGCTGTCTCACGGCTCGATGATCAGCAACTGTAAGGGCGCCTATAAGTTGCTGTTGGAACTCGGGCTGTCCGATGAGGTGTTCCTTTGTTTCCTGCCGCTTTCGCACTCCTACGAACACACCGCCGGGATGTTCTTCCCGACCTCCATCGGCGCGCAGATTTACTATTCCAGCGCCGAGACACTTGCCCAGGACATGGTCGAGGTGCGGCCGACGATCATGACCGCCGTGCCGCGGCTGTATGAAAGTCTCCATCAGCGCATCCGCCGCGGGGTCGACCGCGAGAGGGGGTTGAAGCGCGCATTGTTCGAGAAGGCGTTGGAGCTGGGCACTCGCCGCCTTGAGCGGCCGGAATCCCTCACTTTGGGCGACAGACTGATCGATCTGGTGGTCGACAAGCTGGTCCGCAACAAGGTCAGGGGCCGGTTCGGCGGAAGGCTGAAAGCGCTCGTCTCCGGCGGGGCACCGCTCAGCTACGACATTGGGTTGTTTTTTACGTCGCTTGGGCTCCTGTTGCTGCAAGGGTACGGCCAGACCGAGGCGGCGCCGGTGGTCAGTTGCAATCCGCCTTCGCGGGTCAAACTGCGGACCGTCGGCCCGCCGCTTTGTGATGTCGAGGTGAAAATCGCGGAGGACGGAGAAATTCTCGTGCGCGGCGAATTGGTGATGCAGGGCTATTGGAACGATCCCGCCGCAACCGCCTCGACCATACGCGACGGTTGGTTGCACACCGGCGACATCGGCGTCGTGGACAGCGACGGCTACATTCAGATCACCGATCGCAAGAAGGACATCATCGTCAATTCCGGCGGGGACAATGTTTCACCGGCGCGCGTCGAATCCGCGCTGACGCTCCAGGCGGAGATCGCTCAAGCCTATGTCCATGGCGACCGGCATCCCTATCTCGTCGGGTTGTTGGTGCCCGACGCCGACTTCGCGGAGAATTGGGCCAAGGCCAACAACCGGTCCAAGGATCTCGCTGCGTTGGCCAATGATCGCGATTTTCATGCCGCCATGGATGCCGTGGTCGAACGCGTCAACAAGACATTGTCGTTGATCGAACGGGTTCGCCGCTTCGCTTTGGCGACGGAGCCTTTCACCGTGGCGAATGGCCAAATGACGCCATCGCTGAAGATCAGACGCCACGCGATTCGCAAGAGTTACGGCGAGCGCCTGGAGGCCCTTTACGAAGCCCAACGCTGATGGCGACCCGTCGATCTAACCGCTGGCGGGAAATTCCGGCGTTGCCTGGTCCAACCAACCGAGGATCGCGATACTTTCCTTTTCGATGTAGGCGAGGAAATCGGTCTCCTTGCCGATCTCGACCAGCATCACGAATCGATGGCCGGTGGACCGGTTCAAGGTCAGCACCGGGCGTAGCCGGAAGCGGGTCAACCGGCTGTTGAGTGAAGGCGTCGCGTAATATCCCCAGGATTTGCGAACGACGTCGTATTCCGTGCCCGATGCGGTGGTGAAGGTCACGATTTCATCGGCCGCCAATGCAACATCGGCCACGTGCCGCAATGTTATGTCGCGCTCGCGGCCCACGCGGAATTCGCGCGGCGGCTCGATCGGGGCCAATTTCATGCGCGCGTTGCCTCCTTCTGATCCGCCTGCCAGGCGCGTGCGATCTCGACGATGCGGTCGAACGCCATGGTTTCCGGCGGGCCGTCGTAACGCGCCACGATCCAGCGGGCCATGGCCAAATCCGCCGGCGTATCCACAGTGAGATTGACGCCCGCATAAAGTCCGGGCGGCGCGGTCAGGTTGACGATGCTGAATCGCTCCGGGTGGGCGTAGATAAACCGCGTGACGTGCTCGCGGTCTTCGGCGTCGGTGGTTTCTCCGAGCACGCGCCGCAGCGTCTCCGTCGCGACCACTTCGACGCTGTCTCCTGGAGGGAAGCTGCGCGGAAACACATTGGTCACCATTTCGGCGCCGCCTGCGCCATTGGCGGCGACCGCGCGATCGATCAGGACGGGATCGATGAAGGGGCTATCGCCGGAGATTCGCACGACGTGCGAAAGTCCGAACGCATCGGCGCATTCGATGCAACGGCGCAACACATCGTCGGCTTGTCCGCGAAACACCGGAACCCCGAGCAACCCGCCAAGGGTAGTGATGGGTGAATCGACATCGCGGTCGCTCGTGGCCAGCACCACAAGTTGCGGCGCGCGAGCGGCGGCGACGCGGGCGAGGACATGGGCAAGCAACGGCCGGTCGCCGAGGGGTGCGAGCGCCTTGCCCGGCAGACGCCGCGAATCGAAACGGGCGAGGACGAGAGCGCCCGTCGTGCTCACGCCCCGGAGACCGAGCGCTTCGCCCGCTCCCATTCCGCGACGTACCATTCGCAATAACGTTTGTAGCCGTCTTCGAGCGGCCAACGTGCCTTGAACCCAAGCTCGCGTTCGGCGCGTTCGGTGGACAGCGTGCCGCGAATGGGTTTGTCCTCGGCGCGTGGCCGCTCCTCGAGAATGGCCCCCGGCACGACCGATTTGACCACCTTCGCGAGTTCGAGAATGGTGCGGGCGCGTCCAAAAGTGATGTTGTAGGTGGACGATGAAATCGGGCCGACATGCAGCGCGAGCGCGCGGACCAAACCGTCCACGAGGTCGCCGATATAGGTAAAATCAAGCCGGCCGTCCCCGCCGCCTTCGAGCAGCAACGGCTTCCCGACCAACGCGTTTTCGATGAACATTTGGCTCACGCGCCGGCTGATGCACCGTTCGCCGTAAAGCGCGCTCGGGCGAATGATGGTCGTGCCGAGATTGTATTGATCGCGATAGACGCGAACTAACCGCTCGGCCATGAACTTGGTATTGGCATAGATGCCCTTGGGCCGCGGCCGCGCGGATTCATCCACCGTCGGCGTCTCGAAATCGCCATAGACCGTGGACGAACTCATCAGCAGCACCTGGTTGAGGTCCTTGGCCGCGAACAGCCGGCTCAATTCAAGCACGTTGCGCAGGGTCAGCAACTGCACGTCAAAGCAGAGTCCGGGATTCTTGCGGGCGTCGACCGCGCTCGAAATCGCGGACAGATGAACGACCTTGGTCGGGAGGAATTCCTGAAACAGAAGCTCGATATCGAAAACATGGCGGGCGTCGGCGTTGCGAAGATGGATGCCGGCCTCGTGCATCATCGCGAAGCGATCGAGCAAAAACGTCTGGTAGGCCTGGCGCTGAACGGGATGGCGTTCGCGCACATAGACGCTGTCGACCAAGCTGTTGAGCAGAGGTTGTCGACGACCATGACCGCCGCGCCCAGTCGCGCGAGCTCCAGGGCCAGGTTGTGGCCGATGAAGCCGGCGCCGCCGACGAGAAGAATCCTCTGGTCGGCCAAACGCTGGCGCATGGAATCGTAAGGGATGTCGGTCATGCGGGGTCCCCCCGGTTGCCTCTGGCGAGGATACGCTTAGAGCCTGGCGGCGGCGACAGCATCCTTGAAGGCGCGAGCGACTCGGGCGGCGTCGTCGGCCGTGAGATGCGGACCCACCGGCAGCGAAATGGTCTGCGCAGCCAGCCATTCGGCGATGGGGAATTGCCCCGGTCGGTAGCCGTATTTGTCCCGGTAATAGCGGAACAGGGGAACCGCCGATGGGTAATGCACGCTCGATCCGATGCCGCGCGCCGTCAGGGCCGCCACGATCTTGTCGCGATCGAGCCGACCGTCGCGGGGCAATACCGCGTTCAGGCAATAATGGGACGAGACGGCCTTGCCTTGGACCGCTTCGAATACGGTGACTTCGCCGAGGTCCGAGAGGCCGGCCTTCAGCACGCGGTAGTTTTCCGCGCGGCGTTTTTGGAAGGCATCGAGTTTGTCGAGTTGGGCGAGCCCGACGGCCGCCTCGATTTCGTTCATGCGGTAATTGTAGCCGAGGGTATTGACGTCATAGATGCCCGGCCGCGCCCTTTCGCCGATCGCCTTGTCGTAGCCGAAGGCGCGCCGTTGGCGAATCGACGCCGCCAGCCCGTCGTCGTCGGTGGTCACCATGCCGCCTTCGATCGTGGTCATGTGTTTGATCGGATAGAACGAGAAGCAGGCCGAATCCCCCAATGTGCCGACTTTGCGGCCGTCATAGACCGCATCCAGGGCCAGCGCGGCATCTTCGATGAGGAGCGCACCGGCGCGTTCGGCGAGGGGTCGAATTCGATCCATCTGGCAGGGCAGCCCGAGGTAATGAACGACCGTGATCGCCTTGGTTCGCGCGGTCACGGCCGAAGCCACGCCGGCCGGATCGATGTTTCCGGAGTCGGGTGCCACGTCGACGAAGACCGGCCGGGCGCCGCAATATTCGGCGGCATGGGCGGTGGCAACATGGGTCATCGCCGGCACGATGACCTCATCCCCCGGACCGATGCCCTTGACGAACAGCGATAGGTGGAGTCCGGCGGTGCACGACGACACGGCGATGGCGTGGCGGGCGCCCGCCCGCTCCGCGAACCGATGTTCCAGGTCGTGGGTCAGCGGGCCGTGAACCACGGTCGTGCCCTGAAGGACCCGTGTCACGGCGGCAATTTCGGCGGCGTCGAACATCGGACGCCCAAAGGGGATGGGGTGGTCGCTCATTGGGTTTGGGTCCGCTCAGATGAGATAGGAGACTTTCACGGTGCGGCGTTGATGAATCGATTCCCAGGCGGCAAAGCACACATCCATGACACGGAAAACGTCGGTTGCGGAGACCCCCGGCTCGCGGCCCTCGCGAATGGAGGCAACAAAGTCGGGGATAAGGTCGCCCTTTTCCATGCCGGGATAGGGGGCGGTTTCCTGAGTTTCGTCCTCCGGGTTGTCGCCGCTGAAAATCTTCGCATGCGGCGTGTCGTTGATGAAGGTCTTCCGCGTTCCATAGACGTTCAACGCATGGAATTTCGGGCGAGCCGGACCGAAATTGGTGGTGGTCTTGGCGAGCGTGCCGCCCTCGAACCGCAGCAGGTTGACGAGCAGGTCGTCATAGGGATAACGGCTGCCTCGGGTCAGGATCTTGTTGCCCATGCCGCACACCTCCTCGACCTCGCGGCCGATCAGCCAGCGCATCAGGTCGATCAGATGGATACCCCCGCCATAGGTCACGCAGTAAAAGGCCATGCGACCCCGCCAGCCCTCGGTGATTTTGTGCAGGATCTGATGGATGTAGTCGGCCTCGAGATAGACCAGTTCGCCGAACTCGCCAGCCTCGATCATGCGCCGCAACTTGAGAAAGCGAGGACTGGCGCGAAGGATAAGGTTTGAACTGAGTTTCCGTTTGCTGTCCTGCCAGGCGCGGCAGAGTTTGGCGGCGTCGTCGCGGAACAAAGCTATGGGTTTTTCGATCATCACGTGTTTGCCGCTATTTAAGCAGGCAATGGCTTGCTCGGCATGTGCGTCGTCGTATGAACAAATCGAAACGATGTCGATGTCGGGCGCTTCGGCCAAACGGCGCCAATCGGTGAAACGTTGCCCGATGCCGTGACGATCGCCCACCTCGCCCAGCTTTTCGGGGTTGATGTCGCAAATCGCGACGACCTCGCAGTTTGGTGTGCGGCGATAGCTCTTCAGATGTTGTTCGCCGACCCCTAGACCGATGACACCCGTGCGCAGAGTCTTCATTCGCGGCGAGCCATGGGGGTCAGGTGAAAGGTGACGGCCTCATCGACGACGGCGAAGGCAAATCGCCGATAAAGCCGGTTGGAGGGAAGGTTCGATGCCTGCGTGCCGGCGCGCATTACTTCGGCGCGGCCGTCATAGTGGCGCAAGGCGCCGGCGACGAGCGCCGCGCCCAAACCGCGCCCGCGTTGGTCCTGGGCGACGGCGATCAGATCGATGGTCACTTCCGACCCGGCCAACCGGCAGATAACGAATCCGGCAATCGCATCGGCTGGGCACGCCACATGGATCGAATCGGCGCGGCCGTCGAAGGCATTGGCCACCCATTTCGCCTTGATCTCATCGGCGACCGAACGTTCGATTTCCGGGTCGACATGATAGCGATCATAACCGAATGCCGTGCGTGCGATAGCCACACATGCCGCCGCGTCGATCGCGGTCGCCGGTCGGACGCCGGGCGCCGCCGAGGGCGCCGGTCGCAGCGGTCGGCTGTAGGTGACGAGAGTTTCAATCGGCCGGAAACCGCCGCGCTCAAGGGCAGAAGCAAGATCCTGACGGGCGGCGGGGATACGACAGGATACGAGGCGGGCTCCGGCGCCACGGGCCTCCTCGACCAGGACACGCACCTCGTCACCGCCGGGGCTGGCGGACTGTGCCGGAAACGACAATCGAAAGACCGGCCCTCCGAGAATCCCCGATTCAAAGGGCTCCGGCCGCAGCACGGCGGCGGAGGTGGTTGTGCTCATCGCGAAGCGGCTGGTGCGAGGAAAGCGCGAAGCGTGAACTTTCCGCTCGGCTCGCGCAGCCGGCGCACAAGATTGGCGCGGCAACCGGCCCGCGCGGCAAGCAGGCTCAACGACGTCAGGCTGAAGGCGCAATGATGTTCGACAAAAAACTCTTCGCGCTCCGGCCCCGCCGAAAGCGCCGCCTCGCCGTCGGGAACCTCCACATAAACGATGCCGCCCGGCGCGGCCAGGGTCGCGGCACGGGCCAGCATCTCGACCATATTCGGAACGTGTTCGATCACCTTGTTCAGGGTAACAAGCGTGAAGCGGCCGGAAATCGGCGCGGTCATGAAATCGCCGCAGATTGCGGTCATACCGGCGACGTCATTGGCGTGGCGCACGGCGGCCGGGTCGGGATCGATTCCCGCACATTGCCACCCCGCCGCGCGCATCGCCGCCCCGAATACCGCCAGGCCGGACCCGACATCGAACAATCTGCGTGGCAAGGCGCCAGCATGTTCACCCGCATAAGCCAGTATCTCGGCGACCCTGTGCCGATTGTCGGAACGATCCGGGGGCAGCGCCATGATCCGGTCGAAAACCTGCCGCCGGCGATCGCCATAGGTGGCGGTGGCATAGGCACCGGAATAGATGCGATCCAGGTCCATGGCATGACGGTTGACGACATGGCCGCAATTGTCGCACCGCCACAATTCGCGGCGATAGTTGGGCAGTCCGAAATCGGTTTCGCCGGGTGGCGGCGCGGTGAATCGATGGCAGAAGCTGTGGCTTGCGCCGCCACACAAACCGCAGGGTTCAACCGAGGACGTCGCCGCCGCCAAGGCTACCAAGTCCAATCCTCGATCAGGAAATCCGGGATCCGCCATTTGCCCTTGTCATTGAGCCAGATTTCCCGGTTGCGGAAGCCCTTGGTCACATCCCAGAACCAGGCTTCCTTCTCGCCGAGAAATTCGCAAAAGGCCGCGATGTCGGCGGTTGGTACCTGGAGGCCGATTTTTTTCAATGTCACCAGAGCCTCGTCCCGGCTAAGGAGACCGTAGCGAATTTGCGACGAAAGATCGTCGAAAGCGCGCGTGAACCCGAATTTGTACCATTTCAGGAAGTGATGGATCGACAGGAACTGGCAGTCGAGATCGGCGAACGCCCAGACACCAACCTTGAGATAATCGCTGCCGGAAACGAAACCGCGGGCGGCGGCCAGACGTGCGTTCTCGAACGAGTTCCACTTGAAAAATGTACCCAGAAAGATCGAATCCGTCATGAATTCGGCTTCGTCGGGAAGCTGGTAGGGCGTCAATTCCTGCGCAGTGAGACCCTCCGCACCGATCCAGTCATTCGGGCGCGTTCCGAAAAGGCAGCCATGTTTGGCCAGCCAACCGCGATCCAGCCTGGTCGCGAATCGCTCTTCCTCCTTGCCGCCATATTCAAGCTGCGGGTTCTCGCCCCAGACGATGAGGGGTATGCGGAGTTTGACCGCCAGACGCAGCGGAATCGCGAACAACGCCATGTGCATGGGCAGCCCGCTGATACCTTTGCGGGTGAAGGCGGCCTTCATGAAACGGCGCTCGACATCGGGGTCGATGCTGTAATCGATATGGTCGATACCGAGCCGGGCAATCATGCTGTCGAGATTGCGCTGGCCGACCGCGGTGCGCCCGGGCGTGCGCCATGTAATTCCCAGAACCTTCAGCCCGGCCTCCTGGCACCGTATCACCTGATACCAGCTATCCTTGCCGCCGCTGACCGGAACGATGCAGTCATAACCCGTGGACCGCGCCTTGGCCGACGCCACGATTTCCTGGAACGCCGCGGCTCGCGCCGGCCAATCGATTCGCGTTTCCTTGTCGGCATGGCCGGCGCAGGCGGAACAAACGCCGCGATCGTCGATGGTTATTCCCGGGCGCGTATCGGGCAATATGCAGCGGGAGCAGTATCTCATTGAGATCGCATCCGGTCTGTTGTTTCGGCGGAAGGCCGTGGTTCACGATAGGGTGCGATGGTAAATGATTGGTTTATGAATATGACCGCGATCGCGCCTTTGGCCGCCGGGCGGCCAGCACCACTAGTGGCATATTTGCAACGTACTCTTCGCCGATTAACTGTATCTCTAATTCCCCTTGAGTTGGGCCCGCCAACGCGGTAGAGCCTATAGCCTAGTGGTTCCTGCCTGACGAAAGAGTCCTGGTTGGGATTCCCCTCGTGCGTTGCACGTGCGAGTCTGGCGCATGCGCACCGGGATATCCATCACCGGCCCGCCGATGCACTTTCTCTCCGGCGTTGACACACCAGTGTTAGATCGATGGCCGCGCCGCGAGAATGCGGGGAGCCGCGCCGTGGATCGGCGAGGAAATCGGGATCCGGGCGAAACCGCCACATCTTCCATTGGGCCTCGAGCGGCCGGTAGGCGTCGAATACCTTCAGGCGCAGTCCCAATTCACCGGCAAGCTCGGTGGTTCGCAACAAGCGCGATGCGGCCTCTTCATTCAGGTAACACGCTGGCTGTCGATAGATCGCATTGCCGGTGAAATTGTCCGTCGTTGCATAGGCGATGCTGGCGATCACGCCGAATCGCGGTTGTGTGATGTCGACAAGATTCATAAGCGCGCACCCTCCTTGCCAGGGACCGTTGTCGCGGCAGGGTGTACCATGGCCTGCGCTTTCGCGGGACGAGATCGGACATCATGAATATTCTCGCGGTCGATAGTGCAACGAAGGCTTGCTCCGCGGCCGTTTGGCAGGGTGATCGGATCGGCGCGCGGTGTTTTGTACCAACGGTTCGCGGCCATGCCGAGATGCTGATTCCCATGGTAGGCGGGGTCATGATGGAGGCCGGCCTTAGGTTTTCGGATCTCGATCGGCTGGCGGTGACGATTGGCCCCGGCCATTTCACCGGCCTGCGTGCCGGTCTGGCCGCGATTCGCGGCGTCGCCTTGGCCTCGGGTCTGCCAGTGATTGGGATGACGACACTTTTGGCCGTTGCGCACGGCGTCGCCCTGGAGACACGGTTGGGTCGGCGAATCGTGGCGGCATTGGAATCAAAGCGCGCTGAGCTTTACGTCCAGGTGTTTGACGAGCGGTTGGTGCCGCTGTCCGCGCCCCTGGCGCTAACGCCGATGGCGGCCGCGGCAAACTTGCGCGGCCCTGTTCTCCTTGTCGGTGATGGCGCAATCCGTCTGATGGCGGCTTTGGCTGATGGGCAGGCAGAGTTCGCCGATGCCGGCGCCTGGCCGGATGCCGGCGTTGTCGCCAGGGCGGCGGCGGCTTTGCCCGAGCCAACCGCGGGGGACCATCCGACGCCTCTTTATCTCCATCCCGTCGAAGCCCAAATTCCGGCGTCGGACGGGGGGCGCTGACCATGAACCAAAGACTACCGCGGCCGATGCGAGCCGCCGATGTGTCGGCTGTGGCCGCGCTCTACAAACAATGCCTTTCGGAAACCTGGAGCGCGGCTTCCATGGGGCAGTTCATATCGCGTACGGGTGTGATCGCCCTCTTGATGGAAGATCCGGATGTCTTCCCCGGGGATCCCGTGGCGTTTATGATTGCTCGCGTGGTCGGGGAAGACGGGGAGATTCTGTCGCTCGGCGTTCTTAGCCAACGCCGTCGGCGCGGCGTTGCCGCGCGGCTGGTCACCGCCATCTTGCGGCGGGCAGCGGCCATGGGCGCGCGCCAGATCTTCCTTGAAGTCGCGGAGGACAATAATGCGGCACGCGCGTTATATGCCGGGCTTGGCTTTGACGTTGTCGGCCGGAGAACTGCCTATTATCGCCGCCGCGACGCCGCACCCGTCGATGCCTTGACGATGAGCCGCAAGCTGGCGCAAGAGGCGGAGATCGTCTCCACGCTTCGTCGGCGTTGATCCGGGGTGGTTGCGCCTTCTTGGCAAATTTGTCTCAAGACCGTCATTTGCCAGGCGGCGCTTTCGCTCATATAAGTCGCATTGTCCGCATCGTAGGGCACGTTTTGGCACCGAGTAATGAATCATCCTCGACTCGCGAGCCCAACCCCCGCTGGCGTTCCTTGCCCAAATAAACCCGCACCAGCGGGTTTTGTACCCGGCGGCGCCACTTCGATATATACTTTCCTCGATACGATCCGATACGGGTGGGTGGCCTTGCCGGTGGAAATGACAAGCGACGAGAAGTCAGGACGCGTCGAATCGCGCCTTGAAAGGCTCTGCCTCGAAAAGGGCTTGAAGATGACCGGCCAGCGCCGCGTGATCGCTCGTGTCCTCTCCGACGCGAGTGATCATCCGGACGTCGAGCAAGTCTACAATCGCGCCGTTGCCATCGACTCCCGAATCAGCATCGCCACGGTCTATCGAACGTTACGGTTGTTCGAGGAGGCCAGCATCCTTTCGCGGCACGAATTCGGCAGCGGTCGTTCACGTTACGAAGAGGCGCGTGAGGATCATCACGACCATCTGATCGACATTCAATCCGGTCGCGTGATCGAATTCCGCAATGAAACGATTGAGACTCTGCAGCAGGAGATTGCGCGCGAGCTTGGCTATCGGCTCGTGGGGCACCGCTTGGAGCTTTATGCTTCACCCCTGAACGCGGTGCCGAAATCCGAAAAGACATGAATTGATTGGATGACTTGTTGCCGATCCAACCGGCACCTGCCCAAGCAAGGAACCGGCCCATGATGATCGCCGGCGAAGACCTGACCTCGACCGAACCGCCCAAGTCTCTTGGTGCGGGCCCCCTTGAAGTGCGGCTGGCGGCGGATGCGGCCGAAATCGAGGCCGCCCAGGCCCTGCGTTACCGCGTATTCTACGAAGAAATGACGGCACGCCCTTCGCCGGAGATGGCCGCCCGGCGCCGCGACCACGATGCATTCGACGACTTTTGCGATCATCTTCTGGTCATCGACACGTCGCTTCCTCTGCGGGCTTCGGCCGTGGTTGGAACCTATCGGCTGTTGCGGCGAAATGTTGCTCTTCGGCATTCCGGTTTTTATTCGTCGGCGGAATACGACATTTCCGCCTTGTTGGACTATCCGGGCGAAATCTTGGAATTGGGCCGATCCTGCGTGGACGCCGCCTATCGCAGCCGCGCGACCATGCAACTCCTGTGGCGAGGTATCTCCAGCTATATCTCCCGCCACGGCGTCGGGTTGATGTTCGGCTGCGCGAGCCTGCCCGGTACCCAGCCCCGAGACCTCGCGCTTCCTCTATCGTATCTCCACCACCGCCACCTGGCCCCTCCCGCGCTTCGCCCTCGCGCTCTGCCGGAACGGTATGTGGGCATGAATTTCATGGATTCCACGGATTTCGACCCGCGCGTGGCGCTTTCGACTTTGCCGCCGTTGATCAAGGGCTACCTTCGACTGGGCGGCTTCGTGGGGGACGGCGCGGTGATCGACTATCAATTCAATACCACCGATGTCTGTGTTGTCGTGAAGACCGACCTCGTGACCGAGAAATACTCCCGGCACTATCAGCGCTCCGCCCAAGAAACTTGGGTCGCGTGATTTCGGATCGAAGCGATTGGCGCCATGAAGGGTTCGGTGCTGAGGGCGATCTGGCGCGCAGTGGCCTACTTTGCCCTGTCATTGGCGCTGATCTGGATTCAGGCTCTCGCCGTCTTATTCAACCACCCCATTGCCGCGCGATTACCCGTCATTTATCACCGATGGTGTTGTCGGATTCTCGGATTCACCATTGAAACGCGCGGACAGATGTCGGCCGAACGGCCAACCCTTTTCGTCGCCAACCACACCTCTTACACGGATATGACGATTCTCGGCGCGCTGATCGAGGGTTCGTTCGTCGGCAAACGCGAAATCGCAAGCTGGCCTTGGTTCGGCATACTCGCGAAACTTCAGCGTACGGTCTTCGTCGACCGCACACGGCGCCTGGCCGCCGGGACCCAACGCGATGAAATGTCGGTGCGGCTGCTTGGCGGCGAAAACCTTATCCTTTTTCCCGAAGGTACGAGCCATGACGGCACTCACATCTTGCCGTTCAAAAGCGCGCTGCTGGCCGTTGCGGAACGCGAGGTCAGCGGGCGCAAGATCGCCGTCCAGCCGGTGACAATCGCCTATAGGTTGTTGGGCGGCGTGCCGCTCGGTCGTATCGGCCGGGCCATGGTGGCATGGTATGGCGACATGGGGCTTGCCGCGCATTTGATGCGCCTTCTTGGGTTGGGTCGGCTGACCATCAGCGTCGCTTTCCACGCACCGATCACCATCGACGCGTTTGGCTCGCGCAAGGCTCTGGCCGAACATTGTCGCCAAGTAATTGCTGACGGACTGGCGCTTGCCCTTTCCGGCCGCGAGGCGGTGCCCGGGCCGGGTTTGACCCCGGCCCCGCAACCTTGACAGCAAGGGGCCGAGTGGTAGTGTTTGCCGCTGGGCTCGATAACATTCGACGATTGAACCGGCCGTCCGCCGGCAAATCTCCGGCGTCGGACCGAAGGGTAAGCTTGGCGAAAAGTCTCTTCATCAAGACCTATGGCTGCCAGATGAATGAGTATGACTCCGCTCGCATGGCGGATGTCATGGTCCCTCTGGGTTATCGCCAAGTCGGCCGGATCGGCGACGCGGACCTCATCATTTTGAATACCTGCCACATTCGCGAGAAGGCGGCAGAGAAGGTCTTTTCCGAGCTCGGGAGGATTCGCGAAGTCAAGGTCGCGGGGCAACTGACGGGTCGCCGCGTCCTGATCGCGGTTGCCGGGTGCGTGGCCCAGGCCGAGGGCAATGAAATCATCCGCCGCGCGCCCTACGTGGATCTGCTCATCGGGCCGCAGACCTATCATCGGCTGCCCGAAATGGTGATACGGGCGTTGAGTTTGCCGCATGGCGGAACGATCGCCGACACGGAGTTCCCGCTCGAGGTCAAGTTCGATCGGCTGCCTGAGGAATCGGCGCCGCGAGGCGTTGCCGCTTATCTCACGGTTCAGGAAGGCTGCGACAAGTTTTGCACTTTCTGCGTGGTGCCCTATACGCGCGGCGCCGAATACTCACGCCCGGCCGCGGACGTTGAAAGCGAGGCCCGCCGCTTGGTGCGTGCTGGCGCCATGGAAATCACGTTGCTTGGTCAGAACGTCAATGCCTATCGCACGGCGGTTCCAGGCGATCGCGATATGACTCTAGGCCGCCTCATCCGCCGATTGGCGGCGATCGAGGGGCTGGAGCGGCTCCGCTACACGACATCGCACCCGCGCGACATGAATGACGACCTTATCGAGGCGCATGCGGAGGAACCCAAACTCATGCCCTTTTTGCATCTTCCCGCCCAATCGGGATCGGATCGCATTCTCGCGGCCATGAACCGCCGCCATGGGGCCGCGGATTATTTGAGTGTCGTCGAACGCCTGCGTGCCGCGCGGCCGGACATTGCCCTATCGTCGGATTTCATCGTTGGCTACCCCGGTGAAACCGAGGCCGATTTTGAGCACACGCTCGCCCTGGTGCGCGAGGTCGGCTACGCCCAGGCTTTTTCATTCAAATACAGCGCGAGGCCCGGTACACCCGCGGCCGAAAGCAATGAAAGCGTTCCCGAAGAGGTAAAGGACGAGCGCCTTGCTCGATTGCAAGCGCTGCTGGCCGATCAAAGGACCGATTTCAACAACGCCACCGTGGATCGGGAGCTTGACGTGCTTTTCGAAAGACCGGGTCGCCTTCCCGGCCAATTGTCGGGACGCTCGCCCTATTTGCAAGGTGTGCATGTCGAGGGACCGCCGGCGTATATCGGCAAAGTGGGGCGTGTGCGTATCGAGGCGGCTACCCCCGGCAGCCTGTCGGGAAGGCTGCGCCATCCATCGGTTTCGGCGGGCGGCCGCGGCGAACTTGGTCTGGCGAGTCCAGCCGCGTGACGACGCTTTCTCGGCGCTCTGGATCGAATAGCCCGGACGCCGCCCCGATTCATCTGCAATTCGACGACAACACATTACTGGCGCCGCTTTACGGTGAACACGATAGGCATCTTGCGCGGATCGAGCAGCGGCTCGGAGTCAGCCTCCGCTCGCGCGGCAACCGGCTGGCGATTTCGGGCCCACAACAGGCCAGCGCCGCTGCCAAGGCGGCGCTTGGCGCGCTTTACGATCGGTTGAAGCACGGTCAACCCGTCGACCTGGGCGAGGTGGAGGCGGCAATACGCCTAGCGACGTCCGTGCCGGGAGAGGGTGCAAGCGACGCGGCGGGCGACGACGTGGCCTTCCGCACCAAGAAGCGCAACATCGTTCCGCGATCGGCCAATCAACTGGCCTATGCGCGCGCGCTCCGCGACTATGAATTGGTCTTCGCTCTCGGGCCGGCCGGGACCGGCAAGACCTACCTCGCGGTCGCTCAGGCCGTGACCATGCTGCTGTCGGGTCAGGTCGATCGCATCATCTTGTCGCGCCCCGCGGTGGAGGCTGGCGAAAGACTTGGCTTTCTTCCCGGCGATCTCAGGGAGAAGGTCGATCCCTATCTGCGGCCGCTATACGACGCTCTCCACGACATGTTGCCCGGCGATCAGGTGTTGAAGCGGCTTGCGCTCGGCGAGATCGAGGTCGCGCCACTCGCATTCATGCGCGGCCGAACCCTGGCCAATTCCTTTGTCATCCTGGATGAGGCGCAGAACACAACGCCCGTTCAGATGAAGATGTTCTTGACGAGGCTCGGTGAACATTCCCGGATGGTGGTTACCGGCGATCCCAGTCAAATCGACCTTCCCGAGGGGGTCGATTCGGGTCTGCGCGACGCCTTGGGCGCTCTCAACGGACTTCAGGGGGCGGCCTTCATCCACTTCACCGATGTGGATATCATGCGCCATCCCCTCGTGACACGTATCGTTCGTGCCTATCAGGATCAGGCGCAGCAGCGGGGCAAACCGGGGCGTCCATCAACATGAAAGGCGACACGAGGCGCCAATCAACGCGAAGGAATCGCATCGCCGTCCGCGTTTTGGATGGCGCGTGGAAGCAGGCCTTGCCGGCGCCCGCCGTAAAGTGCCGGCGGTTCGCCGCGGCCGCGTTGCGAACCATCGACCCCAAGGATGCCATCGAACTATGCATCGTCCTCGCCGACGATGGATTTGTGCGCGACCTAAACCGCGCCTGGCGCGGCCAGGACCGCCCGACCAACGTGTTGTCCTTTCCCGCCGGCGAGCCCCACCCCGATGGAAGCGCCGCGGAGCCGACGAACCTCGGCGACGTTGTCGTGGCTCTTGGCACGACGGCGCGCGAGGCCGCGGCGCAGGGCAAGACGTTGTCGGATCACCTTGCTCATTTGGTTGTCCATGGCGTGCTTCATCTTTTCGGCCACGACCACGTGAAGGCGCGTGCGGCGGCGGCGATGGAGCGTATGGAGGTGAGCATTCTCGCGGGGCTCGGCGTCGCCAATCCCTATGCGGCGGCGGCGTGATCCGGGCGATGGCGGAGACTCCCACGACTCAGCCGGATGCCACCGGCGGCGAAGAACAACCCGCCAGTTGGCGCGTGTTCGAGTGGCTGCGACCATCGCGGCGCCCGCGGCAGCCGGAGGCATCGCCGCGCGAGACGCTGGAAGAATTGATTGAAAAGCGTGAAGAGGCTCAGATACCGATCAGCGCCGACGAAAAGGCTCTCCTCGGCAACATCCTCAAATTGGTCGGTCTCAGCGCGGCGGACATCATGGTGCCGCGCGCCGATATCGTCGCGGTGGAGATCGACACCCCCCTGCCCGAATTGCTGCAACTTATTCGGCGTGAGGCGCATTCGCGCTTTCCCGTCTACAGGGGCACGCTCGACGAGGTCGTCGGCATGGTCCACATCAAGGATGTGTTGCGGTTTTGGGGCGACGAACCGCGTTTCAAACTCGCCGACATCGTGCGCAAGGTTCTGTTCGCGGCGCCTTCGATGCGCGTGCGCGATCTGTTGCTCGAGATGCGGGCCACGCGCATTCACATGGCTTTGGTCGTCGATGAATATGGCGGCATCGACGGGTTGGTCACAATCGAGGATCTCGTCGAAGAAATCGTCGGCGATATCGAGGACGAGCACGATGTCGCCGAGGGTCCCCGGCTGGTGGCGCAGCCCGATGGCAGCATCGTGGCCGACGCGCGCGCAACCATCGAGGAGTTCGAGGAAAAACTGGGGCCGATCCTGACCGCGGAAGAACGAGAGGGTGAGTTCGATACGGTTGGCGGCATGGTTGTCGCCTTGGCCGGCCGAGTACCCAGCCGCGGCGAAGTCATCGGCCATCCGGCCGGAATCGAATTTGAAGTGCTCGACGCCGATCCGCGTCGCGTGAAGCGCCTGTGTGTTCGGCGAAACCGGCCGCATCGCTGAACCGCGCAGCCGCGTTCGTGCGTGAAGTGGCGGGTTGGCGCCGGGCCGCGCTGGCCTGCGGTGCCGGTGTCGCGTCGACTCTGGCCCTGCCGCCGCTTCATCTGCTGCCCTTCTTGTTCGTGGCATTCGTCGTCCTCGTCTTGTTGATCGAGGCAAGTCCATCTGCGCGTGCGGCCTTCGCGCTGGGCTGGTGGTTCGGTGTCGGTCAGTTCGCGAGCGGCCTCTATTGGATTGCCCACGCATTGCTGGTCGACGCCGAGCGCTTCGGATGGCTCGTGCCGTTTGCCGTCGGCGGCCTCTCCGCGGGGCTCGCGATCTTCACCGCGATCGCGGTCGTGCTCGCCCGGTCGCTGGGTAAACGAGGTGAGGCCCTCGTGGTCGCTTTGGCCGCGTCTTGGGCGGCGATGGAATGGCTCCGGGGCACGATCCTTACCGGGTTTCCCTGGAATCCGATGTCCAGCGCATGGATCGAATCGACAGCGGTGGCGCAGTCGGCCGCCCTATTTGGGGCCTACGGCTTGAGCCTCGTCACGGTCCAGGTCGCCGCCGCGCCGGCGACCCTGGCGGCATCCGCCGGCGCGCGGCCATGGTCGCGACTGCGCCCCACCGTTCTTGCCGCTCTTGTGTTGGCGACGTTGCATATCGGCGGCTGGATGCGGATTGCCGACGTCGAGGACTCGCTTGTCCCCGGCATTCGCCTCCGCATCGTTCAGGGCAACATCGAACAGGCGTTGAAATGGCGGCCCGAGCAGGCGGAAGCGAGCTTTCAGCGCTACTTGAGGCTTTCGGCGTCGCTTTCCGATCTTCCCGTCACACACGTCATTTGGCCCGAGACCGCGGCGCCAATTCTGTTAACGGGCGATCCGGTACGCCGCGCCGCCATCGGCGCCGTGGTTCCGCCCGGCGGTCTGGCCCTTATCGGCGTGATACGGGCCGAGTTCGAAGGCGGTCGCGTTCAACGTGCTTGGAATAGCCTTCAGGCGCTCGACCCTGCCGGAAGCATCGTGGGCACCTACGACAAGTTTCATCTCGTCCCCTTCGGGGAATACATGCCCTTCCGCGCGTATCTCGCGGGATTCGAGTTTATTCCCGGTTCGCTTGATTTCTCCACCGGTCCGGGCGTGGTGACGCTCGACCTGCCCGGGTTGCCAGCCGTCGGTCCCCTTATCTGCTACGAGGTCATCTTTCCCGGCGAAGTCGTAAACCCCGATCGGCGGCCGATGTGGTTGCTTAATCTCACGAACGATGCCTGGTTCGGACACTCGAGCGGCCCGTACCAACATCTTGCCAGTGCGCGAATGCGCGCGATCGAAGAAGGACTGCCGCTTGTTCGCGCCGCCAACACCGGTATTTCGGCGGTCATCGACCCTTATGGCCGGGTCGTCGCGAGCCTGGGTCTGGGTCGCGAAGGCATCATCGATTCCGCCCTGCCTAGGCCCCTCGCTAGCCTCACGATGTTCGCGTCATACGGGAATTGGATAACCGGCGTTCTGATTGCGGCGATGGCCCTCGTCGCGGCTTGGGCCGGGCGCAGACCCAAGAGTTGATGAATATCATACCTTGCGCCCAACCCCATTAGGTTGCATGCCGCTGAACTTAAGTTGATATTGACCCTCTACAACCCAAAGGATTAAAGGTTGTCCCTCTTTCATCAAATGGTTGGACCGGTGTTTCATGAATGCAGCCACGCTTCGCACCCGTCGCGGACGCGGCGGTCGTGCCCTTAATGGCCGACCCAATCCGATCGATGTGTATGTCGGAAGCCGGGTGCGTCTGCGGCGCGCGCAGCAGCGGATGAGCCAGGAAAGATTGGGCCAGGCCATCGGCCTCAGCTTTCAGCAGGTCCAAAAATACGAGCGAGGGGCCAACCGTGTTGGCGCCAGTCGCTTGTACGAACTCAGCCGCGTTCTCGACGTGCAGGTGTCTTATTTCTTCGAGGACATGCCGGACGAGGCCACCTCTCGCGGTAAAGGCCATGCCGCCGCTAACGGCAACGGCGAAGCCCACGAGACAGATCCGATGACCCGTCGCGAAACCCTGGGGCTGGTCCGCGCCTATTACCGCATCGTGGAGCCGAAGGTTCGCAAGCGCGTCTTCGAGATGGTCAAGGCGGTGGCCAGCGTCAGCGCGCAGCCCGTCAAGAAGCGCGCCTAACCAACTCGCCGGTTCTCCCAAATTGCGGCTCCGCGCACCGGCCCTCCGGCGGGCGGAGCATTCGGCTTGACGCACCCGCGAAAGCTGGTAACAAGAGCCCCGCTGCGCGGTATCGCGCGCCGCCCAGTCGACGGCAGCGCCGGGGGAGATGACAGTGCCGAAAGGCGATTTCGTATTCACCAGCGAATCGGTGTCCGAGGGGCACCCCGATAAGATCTGCGACCGCATTTCGGACTCGATCGTCGATCTGTTTCTGGCCGCCGACCCGATTTCGCGTGTCGCCTGCGAGACCCTTGCGACAACGAACCGCGTTGTCATCGCCGGCGAAGTCAGGGGGCCGCCGCCCTTGGTCGACCGCGCCGGTCACGTCGACAAGGCGCGCCTGGAGCAGGTTGTCCGGACCGCGGTGCGCGAGATCGGGTACGACCAGGTGGGATTCGACTGGCAAAGGCTGGAGGTGGAGAACTACCTTCATTCGCAGTCGCCGGACATCGCACAGGGCGTTGATGCTAAGGGCAACAAGGACGAAGGCGCCGGCGATCAGGGAATCATGTTCGGCTTCGCCTGCGATGAAACGCCTGAGTTGATGCCGGCGCCGATCCAATTCGCGCACAACATTCTCCGTGCGTTGTCGGAAGCCCGCCACGCCGGCCGCGAGCCGCTCCTGGGTCCCGATGCGAAGAGCCAAGTGACGCTGCAATATGTCAACGGCCGCCCGGCCAACTCGACGGCCATCGTCCTATCCACCCAACACAGCGAAAAAATCGGTCAGGACGAGGTCCGCGAGATCGTGCGGCCCTATGTGAACAAAGTGCTGCCCCATGGCTGGATGTGCAAAGAGGAACAATTCTACGTCAACCCCACCGGCAGATTCGTCATTGGTGGTCCGGACGGAGACTGCGGGCTGACCGGGCGCAAGATCATTGTCGACACCTATGGCGGCGCCGCCCCGCACGGCGGCGGCGCGTTTTCGGGCAAGGATCCGACGAAGGTCGATCGCTCCGCCGCTTATGCCGCGCGATATCTTGCCAAGAACGTCGTCGCTTCCGGCCTGGCACAGCGTTGCCTCATTCAACTCGCTTATGCCATCGGCGTTTCGCGACCCCTGTCCGTTTTTGTCGATACGCAAGGCACTGGCCAGGTCGATGAGGGGCGTTTGTCCAAGGTTCTTCAAGATCTCGTGGATTTGTCGCCGCGCGGCATCCGCGAACATCTGGGATTGAACCGGCCGATTTATGCCCGGACCTCCGCTTACGGCCATTTCGGCCGGGCGCCGGACAAGGATGGCGGTTTTTCGTGGGAGCGTCTCGATCTCGTCGGATCTCTCAAATCCGCCTGCGCTTGATGCTTCGCCGCCCGCGCGTCCGGTCTTTTATGGCCGCCGCCAGGGTCGCCGCCTTCGCCCCCATCGGGCGAAGCTGTGGGATACCCTGCTGCCAAATCTTAGGGTCGTCGTTCCCGCGGGTTCCGCGCGGATCGATCCCCGGTCGTTATTTGCTCCCCCGATTTCGGACGTATGGCTCGAAATCGGCTTTGGCGGCGGTGAACATATCGCGGCCCAGGCGGAGGCTAACCCGCAGGTCGGGTTGATCGGGGCCGAGCCATTCGTTAACGGCGTGGCCACGCTGCTGGCCCGGATCGACGAATTTCCGCTGGCGAATATCCGCATCTTTCCCGACGATGTGCGTCCGCTGCTGGCGGCGATCGAGGATGCGAGCATCGCGCGCGCCTTCATCCTGTTCCCCGACCCTTGGCCGAAGCTGCGCCACCACCGAAGGCGGATCGTCGGTCCAGAGACGCTTGATGCCTTGGCTCGCATTCTGGTCGATGGCGCCGAACTGCGGCTGGCCACCGATCACCCCGGATATGTGCAGTGGATGTTGTGGCATCTCCTACGCCACCCTGCCTTCGCCTGGCGCGCGCGCTCACCCGCGGATTGGCGGCAACGGCCGGGGGATTGGCCCAAAACTCGATATGAAGCCAAGGCCCTTGCCGAGGGTAAAACGTGCACGTTCCTGACCTTCGAGCGCCTCGCGCGCCAGGGTGTCGGCCATCCCTGAAGCGGCGAAAGACCTTGCAGTCGGCGCGGGAGTGACTATATTTTCCGCATAATCCCGTTTGATCCGTCACCACGATGGATTGGTTTAAGGGTGGGCAAAGGCCCGCCTTTTTTGTTCGTGTCTCCCTAACGTGGCGGAGGAATGCGGAGCGAGGAGAATTTGGGCGTGACGGAATCGACGGAGAAGATCGAGCGGCTGGTGGCGCCGACCTTGCAATCGATGGGTTTCGATCTCGTCCGTGTATCGGTGTCCGGCGGGCGCCATCCGACCCTGCAGGTGATGGCCGAACGTCTCGACGGCGTGGCCATGACGGTGGAAGATTGTGCGGCAATCAGCCGCGCTTTATCGGCCGGACTGGATGGCGAGGACCCATTGGTCGGGCCCTACACACTCGAAGTCAGCTCGCCGGGTATCGACCGGCCACTCGTACGGCCGCAGGATTTCGCTCGGTTCAGTGGTTTTTTCGCTCGAATTGAGACCAATGAACCCGTCGACGGCCGGCGGCGGTTTTCGGGAAGATTGTTGGGGATCGCCGACGGGCTCGTTCGCGTGCGGCAGGACGACAAGGATGTGGAATTCAACTTCGCCGACATCAAACGGGCGAAGCTCATGTTGATGGATGGTTTGATCGCGGCAGGCGAAAAAGGACGTCGTCCCGGCTAGTTGGTGTAATCAGTGGACCCCGCCGCATCGGCGTGGGCCGGAGTCGAGAAAGATGGACAAGGTGGGCACTCAACATCGCGTCGAAATGCTTCAAGTCGCCGATACCGTCGCGCGCGAGAAAGGTATCGACCGCGAAGAGGTCCTTGAGGCGATGGAAATGGCCATCCAGAAGGCTGGCCGCGCCAAATACGGGCATGAACGCGACATTCGCGCTCATATCGACCGGCAGACCGGCGAGATCAACCTCGCTCGCTATCGTTTGGTCGCCGACCCGGTGGAGGGGGATGCGACGCAGATTTCGCTGGCCGAAGCCTCGGCGCGTAATCCCGACGCCAAGATCGGCGATTTCATCACCGATGAACTGCCGCCCATCGATTTCGGCCGCATCGCCGCCCAGACGGCCAAGCAGGTTATCGTGCAACGCGTGCGCGACGCCGAGCGTCAACGTCAGTTTCGCGAATACAAGGATCGCATCGGCGAAATCGTCAATGGCTTGGTCAAACGTGTCGAATTCGGCAACGTCACCGCCGATCTTGGCCGCGCCGAGGCGATATTGCGCCGCGATGAATGTGTCCCGCGTGAAAGCTTCAAGCCCGGCGATCGCGTCCGCGCCTATATCTACGATGTTCGCCAGGAAGCGCGCGGCCCGCAGATTTTTCTGTCGCGCACTCATCCGCAATTCCTGGCCAAGTTGTTCGCGCAGGAAGTGCCGGAGATTTACGACGGAATTATCGAGATCAAGGCCCTTGCGCGCGATCCGGGCAGTCGCGCCAAGATCGCGGTCATCTCCAATGATTCCGGCATTGATCCGGTCGGCGCTTGCGTCGGCATGCGTGGCAGCCGCGTTCAGGCGGTCGTCGCCGAACTCCAGGGCGAAAAGATCGACATCATTCCCTGGTCCGTTGATACCGCCACTTTCGTCGTCAACGCCCTGGCGCCGGCCGAAGTGGCGAAAGTTGTCCTCGACGAAGACGCGCACCGCATCGATGTGGTCGTGCCCGACGATCAGCTCAGCCTTGCGATCGGGCGCCGCGGCCAGAACGTCAGGCTCGCGTCGATGTTGACGGGCTGGACTATCGACATCCTGACCGAGGCCGAGGAATCGGAGCGGCGAACCGAGGAATTCAAATCCCGTTCGCAGCAATTCATCGACGCTCTGGACGTTGACGACGTCATCGCGCACCTCCTCGTCACCGAAGGCTTTTCGACGCTCGAGGACGTGGCCTTCGTGCCGACCGAGGAATTGGCCGTCATCGAAGGCTTCGATGAATCGATCGCCTCCGAACTCCAGCAGCGCGCACGGGCGTGGCTGGAGGAGCGCGACAAGTCGCTGACCGATCGCCGCCGTGAATTGGGCGTGGCCGACGAGATCGCCGCTTTGGAGGGCCTGAGCCCAACCATGTTGGTCGCCCTTGGCGAAAAAGGCGTGAAGACGCTCGACGATCTGGGCGATTTGGCGAGCGACGAGCTCCGCGAAATCCTGGTCGACGCCAAGCTCAGCGAGGATGAAGCCAACGCCATCATCATGGCCGCGCGCGCCCATTGGTTCGAGGCGGGCGCCGACGGCGCCAAAGCGGCGGATCAAGAGACCCGCGGCGGCGATTGATCGGGAATTGAACCAAGCCGCCTTATCGGGAGTACCGGACTCCTTGAACGCGGGTGATCGCGATGCACCTGATGCCGCGGACGCACCTGTCGATCCCTCGTTCCGACGTTGTGTGGCGACCGGTCGCGTCCTGCCGAAAGCAGCCCTGGTGCGCTTCGTCGTGGCGCCGGACGGCGTCATCGTGGCCGATGTCGCGGGGCGTTTGCCGGGGCGCGGTTTGTGGTTGGTGGCTCGCCGGGATATAGTGGCGGCGCCTCGAACTCAGGGCGCGTTGATTCGGGCGGCGATGGCTGCGGTCGGTTCAAAGCCGACAATACCAGCAGACCTCGCCGATCGGGTCGAAGCGCTGTTGGCGCGCCGTTGCACCGATTGCCTTGGTTTGGCGCGCCGTGCCGGGCAGGCGAAGGTCGGCTTCGACACGGTGAAGGCTTGGTTGGAATCGGGACGGGCGGCGGTGCTGGTGGCTGCCCGCGATGGCGCGGCCAACGGGCGGACGAAGCTGCGATCTTTGGCGCCGGAGGCGCCATTGGTCGAACTGCTTGATTCCGCTGAAATTGGCGCCGCTTTCGGGCGCGGCGCGGTCGTGCATGCCGCCCTCGCGCGCGGGCGGCTGGCCGATCAGTTTCTGATCGAGACCGGCCGATTGGCGGGGTTTCGGTCCGGCGCTGGAGCGGACGGGACAACGGATCGCGACGTCGTCCAGGATCAAGACGATCGGGACGGCGATGAATCAAGGCGGCTGAAGGGCGACGGATCGAGCTGATGGATACGAACGAGCAGGATCAGAAGCGGCAACTGAAGTTGGCCCGTCCGGGCCGCTTGGAGCTGGCAAAGGGTACCAAAACCAGCCAAGTCAGGCAGAGCTTTCCGCATGGCCGGTCCAAGATCGTCACCGTCGAGGTGAAGCGCAAGCGAGCGGTCGCGCCGGCGGTGGGCAAACCCGCGGATACCAAGATTCCCGCCGCCGAGACCCCGCCGCCGGAGCGTGCGCTCGAGGTCGCCGTCGCCTCGGTCCAAACCGAGGAAACGCGCAGAGCCGCGGTTCTGCGGACGCTGACCGACGAGGAACGGGCGGCACGGGCCCGCGCGCTCAAAGGTGCGCGGCTTCAGGATCTCGAAACCCGTTGTGTCGACGTCGTGCAGCTGCGCCGCCTAGAGGAAGAAGAGCTGAGGCGGGCCGAAGAACAGGCGCGGCGCAAGGTAGAAGAGGAGGCTCGGCGCAAGACCGAAGAGGAGGCGCGCCGCAAGGCTGAGGAAGAATCGCGCCGCAAAGCCGAGGAAGAAACCCGAAAATTGGCGGAGGCCGAGGCGGAAAAACGCCGGATCAAGGGTGAATCGGCCGGCGGCAAGCCGCAGGCCGCAACCGCCGAAGAAGAAGAGTTGGAACATAACCGCCGCCGCACGACCGCGCTGACGCGGCGTCCGCCCGTGGCGGCGCCGCGCCGGCCCGACGCAAAACGTCGGTCGGGCAAGATCACGGTCGTGCAAGCTCTCGATGAGGATCGCGGTGAACGTACGCGCAGCGTGGCCGCGTTCCGCCGCGCGCGGGAAAAAGAAAGGCTCCGTCAGCTCAAGGCCGAGTCCACGCCGCTAAAAATCGTCCGCGATGTCGTCGTCCCGGAAGCCATTACCGTTCAAGACCTCGCCAATCGCATGGCCGAGCGGGGCGTCGATGTCATCAAGGCGTTGATGAAGATGGGCGTCATGGCGACCATCAACCAGGTCATCGATGCCGATACGGCTGAACTGGTCGTCACCGAATTCGGCCACCGCCTGCGCCGCGTCACCGAAGCCGATGTCGAAATCGGACTGAAGGGCATCGCCGATGAAGGTGAGGTCCTGAAGCCGCGCGCGCCGGTGGTGACGGTCATGGGCCACGTCGATCACGGCAAGACATCGCTGCTCGATGCCTTGCGCACAACCGACGTCGCCAAACACGAGGCGGGTGGCATCACCCAGCACATCGGCGCCTATCGTGTGGAGCTGCGTTCCGGACGGCACATTACCTTCCTCGATACGCCGGGCCACGAAGCCTTCACGGCCATGCGTGCCCGGGGTGCTAAGGCCACCGACATCGTGGTCTTGGTGGTCGCCGCCGATGACGGTATCCAACCGCAGACGATTGAGGCCATCAACCACGCCAAAGCGGCGAATGTGCCGATCATCGTCGCCATCAACAAGATCGACAAATCCGACGCCAATGCCGACCGCGTGCGGCGCGATCTGCTCCAGCACAGCATTGCGACCGAAGAGATGGGCGGCGATACGCTCGCGGTCGAGGTGTCGGCGACCAAGGGCACCAATCTCGAGAAACTCGAAGAGGCGATCCTGCTGCAGGCTGAGTTGCTCGATCTAAAAGCCAATCCGAGCCGGCCGGCGGAAGGTGTCGTCATCGAATCCAAGCTCGAGCGCGGTCGCGGCTCCGTCGCCACGGTGTTGATTCAACGCGGCACGCTGAGAACGGGCGATGTCTTCGTGGCGGGCAGCGAATGGGGCAGGGTACGGGCGATCTATGACGACAAGGGCCGCAAACTCGACGACGCCGGCCCCTCGATGCCCGTGGAAGTCCTGGGATTGAACGGCACGCCCTCGGCGGGAGACGATTTTAACGTCGTCGACGGCGAAAGCCGCGCCCGCGAGGTCACGCTTTTCCGCCAGCGGCGTTCACGCGAAGCGCGGGTCGCCATCGGCAGTCGCGGCACACTCGAACAAATGTTCTCGAAGATCGCGGCGGGCGAAGCCAAAGAGCTGGCCGTGGTCGTCAAGACCGACGTTCAGGGATCCATCGACGCCATTCGCGGGGCGCTCGAAAAACTGACGAACTCCGAAGTCGCGGTGCGCGTCATCCATTCGGGCGTCGGCGGCATCAACGAAGGCGATCTGGCCTTGGCCAAGGCTTCGAACGCGCTGATCGTTGGCTTCAACGTTCGCGCCAACCCACAGGCCCGCGAATTCGCGCGGCGCGACGGCGTCGAAATCCGGTACTACTCCATCATCTACAACATCGTCGACGACGTGAAAGCGGCGCTGTCGGGAATGCTCACGCCGACGATCCAGGAAAAGGCGCTGGGGTTGGCCGAAATTCGCGAAGTGTTTTCGATCAGCAAGATCGGCAAGGTTGCCGGCTGCCGCGTCACCGAAGGCGTCGTCAAGCGCGGGGCAAAGGTTCGCCTGCTTCGTGGCGACGTGGTGATCCACGAGGGTTCGCTGCGCACGCTCCGCCGATTCAAGGACGAAGTGCGCGACGTGCAATCCGGCTATGAATGCGGGATGGCGTTCGAGAACTATCACGACATCCAGGTTGGCGATGTCATCGAGTGCTTCGAGATGGAGGAGGTCAGCCGGACCCTCTGAGGGCTGCCGTCCCATCGGCACTCTTGGCGGCCCGTGACTTTCCGGCGTTGATTTTTTCCTTGCCGCCGCAGGCGGCCCTGACACCATGACCAGACGCCACCGCTCCGGCCATTCACCGCAAGGCGCAAGTCCCCGCCAGCTTCGCGTCGGCGAGGAGCTTCGTCATGCACTCTCCTCGATTCTCGTGCGGGGCGAGATGCGCGACCCGGATCTTCGCGACTGCTCGATCACGGTCACCGAGGTACGCATGAGCCCCGATTTGCGCGAGGCGCGCGTGTTCGTGCTGCCGCTGGGTGGCGGAAACACCGACGTCATCCTGTCGGGGTTGAAGAGGGCGGCGCCCTATCTCCGGACATTGATGGCGCGTGCGGTCCAGCTCCGCCTCGCCCCGACCCTGCTTTTCAGTATCGACTCCTCATTCGATCAGGCCAGCCGCGTCGACAACCTGCTGCGCGAACACACTGCCGCGCCGACCGAAAAAGAAAGCGACGATGGCTAAGCGGCGCGGCGGCGCCGTCAATGGCTGGGTGATCATCGACAAGCCGGCCGGGATCTCCTCCGCCGCGGCCGTTGCGCGGGTAAAACGGCTGTTCGATGCAGCCAAGGCAGGCCATGGCGGGACGCTCGATCCGCTCGCGACCGGGGTATTGCCCATCGCTTTGGGTGAGGCGACCAAGACCATGTCTTATGCAATGGACGGCACGAAGCAATACCGCTTCACGCTGTGCTGGGGTGAAGAGCGAACGACCGACGATGCCGAAGGCGAAGTTGTCGCTCGGAGTCCGATTAGACCGGAGGCCGCCGCCATTGCGGCAATACTGGGCGAATTCACCGGAGATATCGCCCAGGTGCCGCCAACCTATTCGGCGATCAAACTTGGCGGCCAGCGGGCCTACGCATTGGCGCGAGCCACCAAGCCGGTCGAACTTCGTTCGCGGACGGTAAGGATCGATCGGATCGCGCTGGTCGATCGGCCGGACCCGGACCGCTCCGTCTTTGAGGTGACCTGCGGCTCGGGCACCTATATGCGCAGCCTGGCGCGCGACATTGCCCGGCGTTTGGGTGGGGTCGGCTACGTTGATTCCTTGCGCCGCCTAGCCGTGGGCCGGTTCACGGAAGACCAGGCGATTCCGCTGGCGGAGTTGGAGTCTCTGGGGCATAGTGCTGCCGCTTTCGCACAGTTGAGGCCGTTGACGACCGCGCTGGACGACATCCCGGCGTTGGCCGTCGATTCGGCTCAAGCTGGCCGACTGACAAGTGGTCAGTCGGTGCGGATGCCGGGCCTGGCTCCCGGCGTCACCGGCGGCGGTGCCTATGGCCAAGGTCAGGTCGTATGTGCAACCGCCGAGGGCCGTCTCATCGCCTTGGCCCGGATCGATGGTGACAGCCTGCGGCCAATCCGCGTTCTCAACCTTTGAATACCCTGGAGTTTGCCGATGTCGATTACCGCCGCGCGTAAGCAGGAATTGGTTCAGGAATACGCCGTCAAGACCGGCGATACGGGCTCGCCCGACGTTCAGGTGGCGATTCTCACCGAGCGTATTCGAAACCTCACCGATCATCTCGGCCTTCACAAGAAGGACTTTCATTCTCGCCGAGGGCTTCTGATGATGGTCGGCCAGCGTAGGCGTTTGCTGGAATATCTCAAGCGCTGCGACGCTGCCCGTTACGAAAATCTCATCAAACGTCTGGGTTTGCGGCGCTAGCTTGCTGCGTCGCCGCTTTCTCGGCCTGCCTGCTGGACCTTGGGCCGGCCAGGCATCATCCGTCGCCGCCTGGTTTGGCAGCGGCGAATGACGGGACGTTCTTGCCGTATTTCTGGCGCGCTTGTCCGCAACCAAGGCGGAAGCGCGTTTCGTCATAACGACTCTCCGTCGATCCATACGGGACGGCGGACTCACGCATGGGGAAGGAAGAAAAGTCATGTTCACCGTTCATAAACGGGAAATTATGTGGGCCGGCCGCAAGCTGGTCCTCGAAACCGGGCGCATAGCGCGTCAAGCCGATGGCGCGGTTCTCGCGAGCTACGGCGAAACGGTCGTGTTGTGCACCGTTGTCGGACTGAAGACGCCGAAGCTTGGAATCGATTTCTTTCCGCTGACCGTTCACTATCAGGAAAAGACTTTCGCGGCCGGCAAGATTCCCGGCGGGTTTTTCAAGCGTGAAGGCCGTCCGAGCGAAAAGGAAACACTGGTATCGCGGCTGATCGATCGCCCGATCCGTCCGCTTTTTGTCTCTGGCTATCGCAACGAAACTCAGGTGATTTGCACCGTTCTCAGCCACGACATGGAAAACGATCCCGATATCGTAGCGCTGGTTGGCGCATCCGCCGCGCTGACGATCTCCGGAATACCGTTTCGAGGCCCGATCGCGGCCGCTCGTGTCGGTTATATCGGCGGGCAGTACGTGCTCAATCCTCAAATCGACGAAATGGCCAATTCGGAACTCGATCTAGTCGTGGCGGGGACGGCCGACGGTGTGTTGATGGTCGAGTCCGAAGCCAAAGAGTTGTCCGAAGAGATCATGCTCGGCGCCGTCACTTTCGGTCATCGTCAGTGCAAGCCGGTGTTCGACGCGATCATTCAACTGGCGGAAGCTTGCGCAAACGAGCCGTGGCCGGTGCCGCCGCCCGATCCGCGGACCAGCGAAGGGCAAGGGCGTCTGCGGGAATTGGCCGCCGCGGACCTTCGCAAGGCCTACACCGAGGTCGTCAAGCAGTCGCGTTATGAAAAGATCGGGAAGGTGAAGAAACGCGCCGTCGAAGTAATGGTTGCGGAAGGCTTCGCCGCGGAAGCGATTTCCGCGTGGTTCAAGGATTTGGAACAGGACATCGTGCGCGGTGCCATTCTCGATACCGGTCGGCGCATCGATGGACGCGATACGCGGACGATCCGGCCGATCAATTGCGAGGTCGGGTTTCTGCCGCGCGCCCATGGCAGCGCCCTGTTCACACGCGGCGAGACTCAGGCCATGGTGGTGGCGACGCTCGGCACCGGCGAGGACGAACAGATCATCGATGCGCTTGAGGGCGAGTATCGCGAACACTTCCTCCTTCATTACAATTTTCCCCCGTACTCCGTGGGTGAGGCCGGACGGGTTGGTGCTCCCGGTCGGCGCGAAGTTGGTCACGGCAAGCTCGCCTGGCGTGCGATTCGCCCGCTTCTCCCGCCCAAGGATCAGTTCCCCTACACTCTTCGCGTTGTCTCCGAGATCACCGAATCGAACGGGTCATCGTCGATGGCCACGGTCTGCGGCACATCGCTGTCGCTCATGGACGCCGGTGTGGCCCTGCCGCGACCGGTGGCTGGCATCGCCATGGGGCTGATCAAGGGAGATCACAAATACGCCGTGCTCTCGGACATCCTTGGCGACGAGGACCATCTCGGCGACATGGATTTCAAGGTCGCCGGGACCGAACGCGGCGTCACCGCGTTGCAGATGGACCTCAAGATCACCTCAATCACCGAGGCGGTGATGCGGGACGCTTTGGCCCAAGCGCGGGAAGGCCGGGCGCATATTCTTTCGGAAATGAACCGGGCGCTGCCGGCGGCGCGCGGTCAGGTCAGCGAAAATGCGCCGCGCATCACGATCATTACGATTCCCAAGGACAAGATCCGCGAAGTCATCGGTACGGGCGGCAAGGTCATTCGCGAGATTTGCGAGGTTACGGGCGCCAAGATCGACATTGAGGATGACGGCACCGTGAAGGTCGCGGCGGTCGATGCCGATGCCAGCAAGGCGGCCGTCGATTGGATCAAGGGCATCGTCGCCGAGCCCGAGCCCGGCCATATCTACACCGGCAAGGTGGTGAAGGTGGTCGATTTCGGAGCCTTCGTGAATTTTCTCGGCAGCCGCGACGGGTTGGTGCACATCAGCGAATTGTCGTCCCGGCGTCCGGGAAAGGTTGCCGACATCGTTAAGGTCGGCGATGCCGTTAAGGTCAAGCTGATCGGGTTCGATGAGCGCGGAAAGATAAAGCTGAGCATGCGCCTGGTCGATCAACAGACCGGCGAGGAACTCAGCGAGCCGGCGGCACAGGCGCGGCCGACGAACTGATTTCTGTCCACGAAATGGCCGCCCCCGCGCTCGGTCTGCCGAAGGTCATTGGCCATCGCGGGGCGGCCGCCACGGCGCCGGAGAACACCCTCGCCGGACTGCGTCGAGCACACCGGCTCGGCGCGGCCTGGGTGGAGTTCGATGTCAAGCTAACGGCCGATGGCCGTTGCATCCTGATGCACGACGATACGCTGGACCGCACGACCAACGGCGTCGGACCGGTTGCGACCGCCAGCTTTGCCGAGATTCGGCAGTTGGACGCCGGCAGTTGGTTCGATGCAAGTTTTGCCGGCGAGAGGGTGCCGAGCCTGGAGGACGCCTTTGCGCTGTGCGATTCCCTGAGCCTGGGCTGCAACATCGAGATTAAGCCGTGTCCGGGCCGCGAAGCCGAGACCGCCGAACGTGTGGTCGCGGCGATACAGGCCCATTGGCTGCTCGATAAACCCTTGCCCCTGGTTTCAAGCTTTAGTCGGGAGAGCCTCATGGCCGCCAATGCGGCGGCGCCGGACTTTCTCCCGCTGGGTCACCTTTTGCAGGCGCTCTCCCATCGTTGGCGGGAAGAAGCCAAGGAACTTGGCTGCAGCACGATCCATTGCGACCATCGCCGCCTTACACGCGCCGACGTCAGGGAAATCAAGGGTTCGCGTTATCCCGTCCTGGTCTACACCGTCAACGACGGTGCGCGTGCGCGCGAATTGTTCGACTGGGGTGTCGATGCGGTCTTCACCGATGTACCCGATGTCGTGCGTGCGTTCGCCTGACCCAGAAGAGATGATTCAGCCACGGTCACCGCGGAGCCGGGTGTCGGGCCGGGAAGACTCCAAAAGTAGCGGGTTCTTCTGCTCTGACTTCGGTCGAATCCGGCGGCAGGCGACCGAACGAACGGAGTTGGTCTTTCCGATTGCTTGCCCCATATTACCGGGGGTCGATTGGAGCGGCCTCGGCGGCCGTCCTGCGGCGGCACGACTGAAAAACGTCTGCGGGGCCGGAAGTTGAAGCTACTGAAGCCATTACTGATCTCCGGACGCGAAGTGCTGCCTTTGGTCGAAGGCGGCAAAGGCATTGCCGTGTCGAACGGCGAAAGCTCGGGAGCCTGGGCCGCCGCCGGGGGTATCGGCACGTTTTCGGGCGTCAACGCCGACGCTTGCGACCTCGATGGCCGCCTGATTCCGGTTCACTATTACGGCCGAACGCGGCGCGAACGGCACGAGGAATTGCTGGCATATGCGGTTCGCGGCGCCATCACCCAGGCGCGCAGCGCCTACGACGTCGCCAGCGGGCGCGGTCGCATTCACATGAACATTCTCTGGGAGATGGCGGGGGCCGAACGCATTCTCCACGCCGTGTTGGAGGGTGCGCGCGGCCTTATCCACGGTGTCACCTGCGGTGCGGGGATGCCGTACCGCATCGCCGAGGTCGCCGCCCAATACGGTGTTCACTATTACCCGATCGTCTCATCGGCACGCGCGTTCCGAGCCCTGTGGAAGCGGGCCTATCACCGCTTTCGCGGTTGGCTCGGTGGCGTGGTCTACGAAGATCCTTGGCTCGCCGGCGGACATAACGGCCTGTCAAACGCCGAAGATCCCCTGCACCCGGAGCCGCCTTATCCGCGTGTATTGGAATTGCGCAGGCAGATGGCGGAATTCGGCCTGGGCGACATTCCGATCATCATGGCCGGCGGCGTGTGGTTTCTGCGGGAGTGGGAGGATTGGCTCGACAATCCAGAACTTGGTCCTATCGCCTTCCAATTTGGGACGAGGCCGCTATTGACGCGGGAGAGCCCGATTTCCGCAGCCTGGAAGCAACGACTGATCGGCCTTCGCGAAGGTGACATCCTCCTCCATCGGTTCAGCCCAACCGGCTTTTATTCCTCGGCCGTGAACAATGCGTTCCTGCGGGAACTCAGCGGGCGATCGGAGCGTCAGGTCGCCTATTCGACGACGCCGGTGGGTGAACACAACGCGCCTTTCGCCGTCGGCGCCCGCGGTCGCCTCGTCTATCTGACGGCGGCGGACAAGACGCATGCGGAAGGGTGGGTTGCCCAGGGGTATACCGAACCCATGCGCACTCCTGAATCAACATTGATATTCGTGACGCCGGCCAAGGCAAGCGAGATCCGAACCGATCAAATCAACTGCATGGGTTGCCTATCGGCGTGTTTGTTCAGCAATTGGGCACAAACCGAACAGGGCTCGACCGGCAAGAAGGCCGACCCACGCTCATTTTGCATTCAAAAGACTCTGCAGGACATCACTCATGGCGGTGAGTTGGAATCCCAACTCATGTTCGCCGGGCACAATGCCTTTCGTTTTCGCGACGATCCATTCTATTCGAACGGTTTTATCCCCTCGGTGCGCCAACTTGTCGATCGCATCCGGACGGGCGACTGACCCCCAGTCTTTGCCAAAAATTAACCGTCGACGGAGGTTCGCTTGACGTCCTCGATGTTCGCCCGTTAGGGTTGCCATGGCGGGGATACAATAAGAAGCGATAAGGTGGCTGGAGGCTGGCAAAAGAAGCGCAACGGTTGGGCGCGGACGGTGTTTTGCTCTGTGCCCGGATAGGGGATTTGGTGCGTGGCGTTACAATCGGGAAGCGTTCTTGACGGGGCGACCACTGAGTCCGCCGCTGCGGGGCTTGGTCCCCAAATTACCACGATCACGGCCGAATCAGGCGCCAACCTACTGGTTCCAGGTCAGAATTTCTTATTTCAGGCCGAATATGTCCGACAGGGGCCGGACCTTTTGCTTGTGGGTGCCGCCGGCCGTCAGGTTCTGATTCGCGATTTCTTCGCCGTCGAGACGCCGCCTTCGCTGTTGAGCGAGGGTGGCACGATCATGTGGGGTGACTGGGCGGCGACCTTGGCCGGCCCGCTGGCTCCAAACCAATACGCCCAGGCCGGCTTCGGCAACGATCTCATCGCCCAGGCGCAGACCGAGGCCATTGGTCGCGTGCAAAAAGTCCAAGGCCAAATCATCGCCGTACGCCCGACCGGCGCCCGCGCCGATCTCAAGGTTGGCGATCCGGTCTTCCAAGGCGATTCGCTGGAGACGCGTCCGGGTGCTTCGGTTGGCATCGTCTTTGCCGACCGCACCACGTTCTCGCTTGGCGAGAACGCAAAGATGTTGCTCGACAAGCTGATCTACGACCCTGGGACGCAAAAGGGCAGCATGGTGCTGTCGATGCTGCAGGGCGCATTTCTGCTGGTCAGCGGCGACGTCGCCAAGTCCAATCCCGACGGCATGACGGTGCGGACGCCGGTGGCCACGATCGGTATCCGCGGCTCAACGGTGCTCGGCGAGACCGGAGGCGAGGGGTTTCAAAGCCGCTTCGCGCTGGCGCGCGATCCACCGGTCTTCGGTCAGGATCCGCCACCGCTCGGCCAGGTCGAGATTCGCAACCTCGGCGGCGTCCAGAGGCTGACGAGTGAAAATGCGATGACCCAGGTCAGCAGCTTCATTTTCATCCCCACCGTCCCGGTGCAGGTAACCAAGGCAACGCTACTGACCAGCATCGGCAACGCGATCAATTCGTTGCCAGCGCAGCCGCCCGCAATCGTTCGGACGGGCGGGGCCGGCCCTGGTGGCGCCGGCGGTGGTGCTTCGGGTGGCGGCCCGGGGCAGCCAGCGTCGGGTGGGCCGCAGCAGCCCGGCGCCGGTGATCCGCCCGGAGGCCCCCCTCCGGGCCAGGGCCCGCTCGGAGGTCCGCCAATCGGAGGCCCCCCTCCGGGCGAGGGCCCGCTCGGAGGTCCGCCAATCGGAGGCCCCCCTCCGGGCGAGGGCCCGCTCGGAGGTCCGCCAATCGGCGGCCCCTTTCCGGGCCAGGGCCCGCTCGGAGGTCCGCCAATCGGAGGCCCCCCTCCGGGCGAGGGCCCGCTCGGAGGTCCGCCAATCGGCGGCCCC
>SHVT01000033.1 GCA_009694125.1 Rhodospirillaceae bacterium
ATTTCGGCGGTGGGTCACGAAACCGATTCGACGCTGATCGACTTTGCCTCCGACCGCCGCGCCCCGACGCCCAGCGCGGCGGCGGAAATGGCGGTGCCGGTGCGCGCCGATTTGGCCGCGGAAATCGGCGATTTCGACCGCCGCCTGATTGGTGCGCTCAATCGCGGGCTCGGCGAAAGGCGGCTTAACCTCGACGGGCTCGAACGCGGCTTGGGCGATCCCCGGCGGCTGGTCGACGAAAACGCGCAGCGGCTGGACGACCGCGGCGAAAGGCTCCGCCTGGCGGTCGACAACTACCTGGCCCGGCGCCGGGACGCGATCGCGCGGCACGGCGCGCGCTTGCCCAGCGCACACCAACAATGGGCCGCCGCCGCCGCCCGGCTCGCGGCCGAGACGCGGGCTTTGGCGCAGACCGGCCGCGGCAGGCTGCGCGAGGCCGCCATGCGTCTTCCCCCCGAACTCGGGCAGCGCCTGCGCGACGCCGTAGCCCGTTCGATCGGCGAAAGCGGGGCGAGGTTGGACGGCATGGCGCAGCTTCTGGACGGCATGTCCTACGAGCGGGTGCTCGACCGCGGCTTTGTGTTGGCCCGAGACAGGCAAGACCGGCCGCTGGCATTGGCGGCGGAGGCGCGCGATGCCGGTGACATTATTCTGCAATTCCGCGACGGCGAGATCGCCGCCTCGGTCACGCCCCAAACCCCGCGCGTGCGCCGCCGCGGCGGGAAACAACCGACCTCCGACGATCAAAAGGTGCTGTTGTGACAATAACCAAACTTGGGATGGCGGCATTGGCCGCCGCAACGTGGTTGGCGGCGTCCGTGCTCGCGGCGCCGCTCGTGGAATTCAAGGGTGAATTTGTCCAGGGCGGCATGGTGGTCGGCCGCACGCAGCCGGGTTCCCAGGTGACCTTCGACGACCGCGTATTGAGTGTCTCGCCCGACGGATATTTCGCCTTTGGCTTCGCGCGCGATTCCAAACTGACGGCGTCCTTGGTCATCGTCGCGCCCGATGGCAGCCGGGACAGCCAAACGCTCAAGATCAATAAGCGCACATATGATATCCGCCGCGTCAATGGATTGCCGCAGAACACAGTAACGCCGGATCCGGTGGAGCTTGCCCGCATCGCCGATGACGCCAAACAGGTGGCGGCCGTGCGGGTGGTTGACAGCCCGCTTCTGGCCTTCACCCAGGGTTTTTCGTGGCCGGTTCTGGGGCCGATATCCGGCGTCTATGGGAGCCAGAGCATCCTCAACGGCGAGGCCAGGTCACCCCATCTCGCGGTCGACATCGCCGCCCCCGAGGGAGCGGAGATCACCGCCCCCGCCGACGGCGTCGTGACCTTCGCCCACCAGGATTTGTTGCTCACCGGCCGCACGATGATCCTCGACCATGGCCACGGCATCGCCACGACCTATAGCCACATGAGCGCCATGTCGGCAAAGGTCGGCGACCGGGTTAAGAAAGGCGATCCCATCGGCAAGGTCGGCAAGACCGGGCGGGTGACGGGTCCGCATTTGCACTGGGGCTTGAGTTGGCTTTCCACGGCGCTCGACGCCCAGCTCGTCGTGCCACCGATGCCGAAGTAGTTAGTATCTGTTTTTATAATAGTTGATATTATGAAGCCCGCGAGCAAACAATGCGGGCTTAGGCATGGCGGACCCAAATAGCGAGATGGCCGCGGAGCGATTTCGAGGCCCAGCGGATAGTCCAGGGTTTCTGCTGTGGCAGGCGGCCAATCGCTGGCAACGACGGCTTAACGCGGCATTGCGGCCGCTTGGGCTCACCCATGTGCAGTTCGTGTTGCTGGCGACGCTGGCGCACCAAAACGGGCCAGCGACGCAGGTAGCGCTGGCGCGGCTTTGCGGGATCGATCCGATGACGGCGTCGCTGGTGTTGCGCGGGATGGAGCGGCGCGGCCTGGTGGCGCGTACGATCCACGCGGTCGATTCCAGGGCTAAGGCCATCGTATTGAACGCGGCCGGCGGCGAGGCCCTGCGCAGGGCCTTGCCGATGGTTGAAAAGGAGGATGTGGCGTTCTTCGCGGCTTTGGGCGCGGACGTCCCGGCCTTTACCGCCGTGCTGGGCCGGCTCGGCGGGATCCGCGCGCGCATCCGGCTGCGACCGGCGCGCGACGCGTCACCCCAAAATACCTAAATACGCGGGTTGGCGCGGAGAGAACCGCTGCGCGCCCAGAGCAGTAGTGCTAGGCGCGTCCGGCAGGCGAGGTTGCCTTCGCGGCGTCCTTGCCGGCGGCGGGCCGCTCCTGGATGATGCCCTTGTCCTTGAGCTGCTTCACCAGGCTCTGCATGGCGGCAAAGCCTTGCAGAAAGGCTTCCGGCGGCATCACGATCTGACCCAGATGTTCGCGCTCGACGCGGCCGTCCGTGTTTTCTTGGTCGGGGACAGCACCACGATCTCCAAGCGGACCATGCCGCCCACAAGGGCGATGTTACCGAAGCCGCCGCAGAATGTCGGATCGTTCATGATTTCTATCTCCATGCCGAAAATGACGCTGGCGCCCACCTTGGGCGGACAACGCAAACAGCGCGGCAATGGACCCTATCGCGGCGCATTTGGCAATCGAAAACCGCGAGATTCCCCTACCGACTTTCGCCGGATTGGAGCGGGCGCCTCAAAGAACGGCGTAACGCGCATGCGCGGCGCGTTCGATCGCGGCGGCCGTTAGCCTCTCGACGCCCAAACGCTGCCTAATGAGATCAAGCATCCGCAATTCCGTGTGCGGCAATTTGCCGTCCGCCGCGGCGATGTCGCAGGCGAGTGCGTAGGCGGTCTCGCGCAAGCGCTCTGGCAGCGCCGCCTTGATCACGGCGAGTGTGCGTTCGAGCCCGTCCTCCGCCGGAATCATGACCGCGCATTCCTTGGCGGTGTCGGTTAGCCGATCGAGATCGAAGCCGGCGAAAATCGGGAGAAGGCGCACCGCGTCCCCGATGCGGCGAAGCTCCGGCGATTTCATTTCCCGATCCGAGGCCGACACCATGACCATCAGATAGATAAGCGCGGCGTGGGGACCGATCGTCTTTACTGCATTGTTTATGGTTGGCGACTGTACGGGGCTTTTGCCGATCGTCAAGGCCGCGCCACCTCGGGCCCGGCTCCTTGGCCGCCGGGGCGGAGAAAATCGCCGGCGATCTTGAGCGCCTGGGCCAGTCCGACGCGCTGAATTTCGACCCCGGCGGGAAAAGCCTTGGCCAGCCGCGAGGGCAGGCGCGAATCGAGAAGGACAAAGACCCCGACATCGTCGGCACGCCGAACCAGCCTTCCAAAGGCCTGTTTCAGGCGCAGCCGCGCTATCATGTCGTCATAGGCGGTGCCGCCGAAAGCACCCTTGCGGGCGCGGTGAAGTATGTCCGGGCGCGGCCAGGGCACGCGGTCGAACACGATCAGCCGAAGGCTGCGACCGGGCACGTCGACGCCGTCGCGGACGGCGTCGGTGCCGAGCAGGCAGGAATCTTCCTCGGCTCGGAAAATATCGATGAGTGTGGCCGTGTTCATGGCGTCGACGTGCTGGGCGAATAACTTGAGTCCGGCCGCCTCGAGAGGGCGCGCGATTCGTTCGTGGACCGCACGCAGCCGGCTGATCGCGGTGAAGAGACCCAAGCCGCCCCCGCCCGAGGCGACCAGGAATTCGCGATAGGCGGCCGCCGTCTGATCGATGTCGTCGCGCCGCAGGTCGTTGACGACAATCACGCGGGTCAGGGCGGCGTAATCGAAGGGGGAGGCATGGCTGGCTCGGATCGCCTCCGGCAAATGCCGGGCGCCGGTCCGAATTTCCGCCGCCTTCCAATCGGCCTCGATGTCCCCGGTTCCATCGGTCAGCGTGGCCGAGGTGACCAGCAAGCCCTGCGCCGGCCGCGCGACGCCGGCGGCGAAAGGCGCGGTCGGATCCAGCCAATGCCGATGCATGCCAACATCGACTTCACGCCCCTCGATCCGGTCGATCGCGAACCAGTCGACGAATTCCGGCGGCGTCGGTTGATCGATGGTCTTCAACATCGCGCGCCAGCCTTCGATCGTGGCGTCTGCCCGGCGCAACAGCCCGCGGCCAATCGCCTCGATGCGCTGGCGCGTGGCAGTATCCAAAGTCGCGGAGTCGGCGTCCAGTTTCGCTGCCAGACATTCGGCCAGCCGGCGTAACGGCTCGGCAAGTCCAGCGAGGGCTTTTTCGAGGTTGGCCGCGGCGGCCGCGATACCGGGGATGGGCGGCATCGTACCGGCCTCGAGGCCGTAACCCTCATCTCTGGCGTCGGCGCGGGCCAACACTTGGTGGCGGACCAGCGCGAGGAAGGTTTCGGCCGGTCCGATCGGATTGTTGGCCGAGAGCCGCGCGCCCCAGCTATCGCCTGGTAGTCCGCGGGCGGCGATCAAGGCTGCCTCCAGCGGCGCTTCTCCGGCTCTGTTCCCCACGACCAGATCGCCGACCCGCAGCTTGAGGCCGCGCGTCCGGCTGCGGCTGCGGCCCTCGGCGCCCAGGACCCAGCGCCGCAAATCCGCGGCTTCCTGGCCCGACAGCAGCCCGGCAAACGCGGCGTCGGCGGCGTCGAAAACGTGATGGCCCTCATCGAAGATGTAACGGCTCGGCAACCTGGTGTCGTCGACTCCGCCCAACGCGGCTTGGACCATGACCAGGGCATGATTGGCGACCACGATGTCGGCCCGGCGGGCGCGGCGCACGCTGCGCTCGATGAAACATTTGTGGAAATGGGAGCACGCCGAATAGATGCATTCGCCGCGACGATCGGCGAGCCCAAGCGTGCGTCCGCGGCCGAGGATATCGGCGAGCCAGGCCGGGTAATCGCCACCGGTCATGTCGCCGTCGCGCGAGCGCGCCGCCCACCGCGCCATCAGGCCCAACGCGGTGGCGTCCTGCGGCCGCGTCGTGAGCCCCGCCGCCGCCTCTTCGAGATTGAGCAGGCACAGGTAATTTTCCCGGCCCTTGCGAATGACGACGCGCCGTGCCTTTTCCACCGGGTCGGGCACCAGACGGGCGATTTCGCGATCGATTTGGTGTTGGAGATTGCGGGTATAGGTGCTGATCCAGACCGGGGCGCGATTTTTTTCCGCCCACAGCGTCGCCGCGGCCAGGTAGCCGAGGGTCTTGCCGATTCCCGTGCCCGCCTCGGCCAGAACGAGTCGGGGATGGTCGCGCGAGTCGCGCGGACGGAAGGCCAGCGACACTGCCGAGGCGTAATCGGCCTGTTGCGGCCGATCTTCGGCATCGGCTCCCAGCATCTGACGGAGCCGTTCGCGGGCCTCGGCCGGCTCGACGGGAATGTCGCCGGCCGGCGGGTCCGGCGCAAAGTCGGACCATTCGCCGAGCCGGCGCCAAACGCCGAGCGCGGCGGCCGAAATATCCGACTTGAAGGCGTGCGGGTCGTCGCCCAAAGCCGCAAGCACGAACCGACCCCATGGCCAACCGCCCCGCGTCATGATGCGGGCGATGCCGATGGCGTCGGTGTCAATATCGCCGTCGGCGAGTTCACGCAGCAGATGTTCGGCCGCGCGCGGCAACGACGACACTTCGCTCGCGGCGGCGCGCGGTGACCCCAAGGCCAGCGCATCGGCGATTCCGCGTGCGGTCGGCAGGCAGAAACGAGCGGGTCGAACGAAGGCAAAAAGTTCCAGGACATCATAGGCGGGAAAACGGTCGGCGCCGAGGCGGCGCGCCGTCGCCGGCGCATGGCACAGAATCGGCGGTGTTGCGCGCGCGCGCAGGGCGGCATCGGCATGGCCCAAACGCAGGACTTCGCCATCGGCGGTTAGCCATTGGCAATCCACGGCGCCGGCGACCAGGGCCGGTGCGTCAGGGAAACGGAGAAGGGAGGAGCGGGTCGGCGTTTGCATCGGACCGGGGGACTATAGGGCCGCGCCAAGGGCGCCGCGACTGCCTGGACCGATGTCGGACCACGACCGGCTTCTGGTCCAGGGCCGGTTGCGCCGAACGCCGCGAACGAGTACTAGGGTCCGACGATGTCGTCGCCCCCGCCCATGCCCGATACCGCGCGCGACTTGGCGCTTCAGGCCCGAGCCTGGCCCTTTGAGGAGGCGCGCAAGCTGTTGGCCCGCGCCGAAAGCGCCGCCAAGGGTTACGTGTTATTCGAGACCGGTTACGGCCCGTCCGGTCTCCCGCATATCGGGACCTTCGGCGAAGTCGTGCGCACGACGATGGTTCGCCAGGCGTTTCGACACGTATCCGATGTCCCCACCAAATTGTTCGCCTTCTCCGACGATATGGACGGCCTGCGGCGGGTGCCCGATAACGTCCCCAATCGGGACATGATGGAAGCGCATCTGGGGAAGCCGCTGACCTCGATCCCCGATCCCTTCGGCACGCATGAAAGTTTCGGTCATCACAACAACGCCCGACTGCGCGCCTTCCTCGACAGATTCGGATTCGACTATGAATTCAAGAGCGCCACCGATTGTTATCGGATGGGGGTTTTCGACGACACCCTCCGCGCCATTCTGAACCGTTATGACGATGTCATGGCGGTCATGTTGCCGACGCTGGGTCCGGAACGCCGCGCCACCTACAGCCCATTCCTCCCCATCTGCCCGCGCACGGGCCGGGTTCTGCAGGTGCCGATCGTCGCCCGCAACCCGGACGCCGGCACGGTTTCGTATCTCGACGAAAACGGCCGCGTCATCGAGCGGCCCGTCACCGGCGGCCATTGCAAGCTGCAATGGAAGGTAGACTGGGCGATGCGCTGGGTGGCGCTCGGCGTCGATTACGAGATGTCGGGCAAGGACCTCATCGATTCGGTTACGCTGTCCGGACGCATCTGTCGCATTCTTGGCGGCAAGCCGCCGGAGGGGTTCACCTACGAACTGTTTCTCGACGAGTTGGGCGAAAAAATCTCTAAGTCGAAGGGCAACGGGCTCACGGCCGATGAATGGCTGCGCTATGCGCCGCAAGAAAGCTTGGCTCTGTTCATGTACCAACAACCGCGACGGGCGAAGCGGCTGCATTTCGACGTCATCCCGCGCCAGGTCGACGATTACCTGAGCCTGCTCGAAAAGCAGGCGAAGCAAACGCCGGCCGAGCGGCTCGAAAACCCGACCTGGCATATCCATGACGGGAAGCCGCCCGCGGAGGCCCTGCATCTGTCCTTTGGCATTCTGCTCAACCTCGCCAGTGTGACCAATGCCGAAGACAAGACGGTTCTGTGGGGCTTCATCAGCCGTTATGCGCCGACGGCCTCGCCGGCCACCTCGCCGGTCCTCGATCGGCTCGTCGATCACGCCATCGCCTATTACCAGGATTTCGTGAAGCCGAAGCGCCGCCACCGGGTGCCGACGGCGATCGAGCGGGCGGCGCTCTCCGATCTGGCCGACGCGCTGGCGCGTTTGCCCGCGGGGGCCAGCGCCGAGACGGTGCAGACCGAGGTCTATGAGGTCGGCAAGCGCCACGCCTTTCCGGATTTGAAGTCTTGGTTTCTCGCTTTATACGAGACGCTGTTCGGCCAAAGCGAAGGCCCGCGCATGGGGACCTTCATCGCCCTGTTCGGGGTCGCCGAAACCATCGCCCTTATCCGCAAGACAGTGGCGGCCAAATAGCCCTCCAGCGCCCCCTATGACCGCGTTGCAGCATTTAATTGTGCGCCGCACAAAAAATGCTTGATTGCCAGGTGTGGCGCTGGCATATTCCCACTATGCTGCGCTGCAACATAGATTTCCAAAGCATAGCAGCGCCAAAGAGACACACCGTCTATTCCGCCCCCCTTCCTGAGGAGAACTTCCAATGCCGGCCACCAAGAACACCACTCAAACTGCCTTCGATCCAGCGATCCTGACGGTCACGGTGAAGGAGCAAGTCGAAAAGGCTACGGCGGCTGCCACCAAGGGTTTCGGCGAGCTGAAGGCCATGACCGAAGCCAATCTTAATGCCGCGATGAAATCGAGCTCGGTTATGGCCAAAGGCTTCGAGGTGATCGGCCGTCAAGTCGCCGCCCTCGCCCAAGCCAACGTCGAATCCGCTCTCGCGACCGCGCAGAAATTGGCGTCGTGCAAGAATCTTCAGGAAGCCACCGAAGTGCAGGCTGCATTTACGAAAAGCGCCATCGACACGTGGCGGGCCGAAGGCACGAAGCTCACCGAGATCGGCACGAAGATGTCGACCGAAGCTCGTCAGCCGTTGAGCGCCCGCTTCACCCAGATGATCGAGAAGGCGGGCAAACCCGCCAATTTCTAACCCGTTTTCCCCAAGGCTCTCCCGACCGATTGGGAACGATCGAGCGGCGGGGCTATCGCGTGGAACCGATGGGCCCGGGGCTTAACGCCCGGGGCCGTCGCGTTTTGACGTCGGCCGCGGCGCTATTGGGGCCGCGGCGCTATTGGATGATCCAAACGATGCGGTGAATGAATACCACCTCATCGCCGGCCAGAGCGCGTGGCGCCCCGCGTAAATCCAACGGCAGCAGCTCCACCCGCCAGGCGTTTCGTCTAACAAGTTGTCTGGCCAGAACTTCGCCGGATGTCGTCTTGACGACAACACGATCACCACGCCGCGGGTTGGCCGTGGGCGATACGATGATCGTGTCGCCGGGCCGGCAAACCGGAGCCAGGCCGTCGCCGGCGATCTCGATCGCGTAAAGATGGGGGTCGCCGAGATCGGGAAACGCCAGGTGGTCCCAACTTTGGCCGGCGGGGCGGCCCGAATCGTCGAAATATCCGGCGATACCGGCCTTGGCGAGACCGACAACCGGAATGCGCCGATGAAACGGCATAGCCGGCTCATCACCGGCGGTGATCGCGGCGACCAATTCGGTCACCGACGCGCCCGTGGCCTCGAGGATTTTGGCGATGCTCTCCGTCGTGGGCCACCGCGGTCGTCCGTCGCGGGCGACCCGCTTGCTGCGGTTGAAGGCAGTCGGATCGAGTCCCGCCCGTCGCGCGAGCCCAGAGGGAGAAAAGCCGTGTCTCTCGGCCAATAGATCGATGGCGCGCCAGATGTCGACATGCCGAAGCATGGGGCAATTAGTCCCACAAATTCGTCCCGACCGCATCACGAACACAGGCCTTGAACGGAAATGTGACTTAGGCAAGGCTGAGGTCGCAGAACCCGGGGGCGCATGGCCAATCGTCGCATTTTTCACGTCTGTCGCTGGGATGAATGGCGTGCCGCGGAAGCCGCGGGTTTCTATGCCGGTTCTTCCCAGGACCGCGCCGACGGTTTCATCCATTTTTCAACCGCCGCGCAGCTTGCCGCGAGCGTGGCCAAACATCGCGCCGGCCAAACCGGCCTGGTCCTTTTGACCGTGGACGCGGACCGGCTGGGCGATGGGCTGAAATGGGAGCCGGCGCGGCGTGGCGACCTTTTCCCCCATCTCTATGGCGGGTTGCCTCTTTCCTGCGTGGTCAAGACGGACGATCTGCCGGTCGACCGCGATGGCCGTCATGTCATACCTCCCCTGGCCGGGGGCGAAAGGGATGGTTGATCGGGTCCGGCGCCGTTGCGCTTGTGCGCCAGGGGCTTTTCCCACACACTGCGGTTTCGGTTCACAACCCTCGGCTCCACCGCCCGAACCGCTTTTTCCATGCCACTGCACCATCATCTGCTGATCGCGCTGTCCTACGCGGTGGTCGCGGCCATTTTGGCGGTGGCGCTGCCCTTCAATTTTCCCGCGCTCGAACCGAGCGATTCGCTGCTGCTCGGTGGGGAAATTCTCCTGGCGTGCGGGCTGGTTCACGGCCTGTTGGCCGGGTTGGGAAACGGCCGGCTGGAATCCGAGGTGGCGTGGCTGCGGCTGCGTTTCGCCGAACTCGCCGATGAATTGGCCCGGGCGCGGAACGAGAGCCGCCTTATCCTGGAAGCCATCGAATCCTCCAGCCGCGTTCGTCAGGGGCAAACCGCCAATATCGGCAAGGTGATGGACGAAGTCCGGCTTCTGCAGGGCCTCGTCGAGCAATACACCGAACGCCATAAATCCGTGGGCGGTCGGGCGCAACCCGCGCCACCGGGCGAGATGCCCCCGCCGATGACACCCACCGCCGCCCCGTCGGCGACGAGTCGCGCGTCACCCGTGCGTTATATGAAGGGAATCGACGACGCCACGGTGCTGGACATCGTGCGCGAGGCGTTGCGGGCCGACCGCATCGACCTGTACCTCCAGCCGATCGTCAGCCTGCCCCAGCGCAAGCGGCGGTATTACGAATGTTTCTCGCGCATTCGCGCGGGCGACGATTCCGTCGTCATGCCGGAGCAATACATCGGCGTCGCCGAACGCGAAGGTTTGATCGGGACCATCGACAACATGCTGCTGTTCCGCTGCATCCAGCTCGTGCGGCGTGTCCAAAAGAAGAATCAGAATCTTGGATTCTTCTGCAACATCTCGCAGCACACCTTGGCCGATACCCGGTTTTTCCGCGACTTCCTTTCCTTCCTGTCCGACATGCCGACCTTGCCGCCAACCTCTCCTTCGAGTTCGCCCAATCGAGCGTCGACCGGCTCGGCGAGACGGCGGCGCGGCATCTCGAAAAGCTGGCCGATGTCGGTTTCGGCTTTTCGATGGATCAAGTCGCGAGCCTTGATCTCGATTTCGCCGATCTCGCCGATTGCCATTTTCACTTCGTCAAGATCGAGGCGGCTCGGTTGATCGAACAGGCGGGGGCGAGGGCGGCGAGGGCAAGGTGCTGGCGCTGAAGGCGGCGCTCGATCGTCACGGCATCGATTTGATCGTCGAGAAAGTCGAGTCCGAAAAGACCTTGGTCGAGCTGCTCGATTTTCAAATCGACTTCGGCCAGGGCTATTTGTTCGGCGAACCCAGAGTCTCCAAGGATTAGATCGGTTCGTGACGAACGCCAATTCCGTCCGCGCGATCGCCGGCATGGCCGCGGTCGCGGACCGTTATGACGGCTTCATCCTCGATTTGTGGGGATGTCTCCATGACGGCCTCAGCCCCTATCCGGGCACCATCGATGCCCTGAGGCGATTGCGCGCGCTGGGTAAGCGCGTTGTCATCCTTTCCAACGCGCCGCGGCGCGCCTCCGCGGTCGCGGCGACGATGGCGGCCATGGGGTTGACCGCCGATCTATACGATGAGGTTTTGTCCTCCGGCGAGGAGACCTGGCTCGCCATCGCCGCCCGCAGCGATCCCTTTCACGCGGCGCTCGGACGGCGCTGCCTGCTGATCGGGCCGGAACGTGATCGCGGCATGGTCGAAGGCAACGGCCTGGAACCCGTCGCGACAATCGGCGACGCCGATTTCATCCTGGTCACCGGCCCTCGCGTGGATGGAATGAGTGTCGCCGATCACGAAGCCGAGCTAGCCGACGCCAAGGCGCGGGACCTCAAGATGCTCTGCGCCAATCCCGATTTCGAGGTCATAAAGGGCGACACCCGCCTCGTCTGCGCCGGCGCGCTCGCCCTAAAGTACGAACAACTTGGCGGGGTCGTGCGCTATCACGGCAAGCCGTATCCGTCGATCTACGCCCTGTGCCTGGGGCGTCTGGCGATCCCCGATCGGCGGCGCTTGCTCGCGGTCGGCGATGCCCTGCGCACGGACATCGCCGGAGCCGCGGGCGCTGGAATCGATTCCGCGTTCATCCCAGGCGGCATCCACGGCCCGCAGCTAGGCGTGGCGATGGGGGAACTGCCGGAACCGGCGCGCCTCGCGCGCCTGTACACGGATTCCGGCGTCAGGCCGAGCCTGACGCTGGCCGCTTTCCGGTGGTCAGGTCAGTGATCGCCGCCGTGAAGAATGAGGTCGCGAACGCCCGTCTCATAGGTTAGGCCTTCGGGCGTCATCACCGCCGATTCCGGGAATTTCGATTTCAACAAACCCTTGCGTTCGAGCGCGATCCACGGTGCCTCCAACGCCAGCCCGGTGGCATCGCTGGCGTGAACCATGCGATGGCCGACGTGGAAATGATCGCCATGGGGATGCGGCAAGTAGCGCACGGTTACGGTACCATCACTTTCGGCGGTGCCGTGGTCGGGAAGCTGTGCCAGTTCCTGGAGCAGTGCCAGGGTCTTGAGTTGCAGCGCGTTCAGGCCGAGCGGATTGATTTTTTTGGGCATCGGTGGCTTTCGGGTTTGGGCGGTGCCGCCACTCATAACGGAAAACACGCGTCGACAAAAGCGCGCGCGGGTGCGGCTGTTTGGGCTCCGATGAGGTAATCTGCGCCGCCGCAGGTCGCGTACAAGGCGCGACGAGGGTCAAGGAGGGGCCGCGCGACCATGGGTAAGGTCTAACGCAAAAGCTGGGTTTGGCATTTCAATCAGCCACCGGAAAAGATTTGGCCGGTCTTTGCCGATACCGCTCGTTTCAACGAAGCCGCCGGCACGCCCCCCTATCGGTTAGAGGAAATCCCGCGCCCGGATGGCAGCGTCCTACGAATCGCCCGCGCCCGCATCGGGCGCTTGGAGTTGGAATGGGAAGAACGGCCCTATGAATGGGCGCGCAACAAGAACTTCAGCCAACGACGCCTGTTCCGCAAGGGGCCGTTCAAGACCTTCGGTCCGTCTTTGACGCTCGAAGCCGAAGGCCAGGGCTGCAAAGCCACCTATACCCTCGAAGGCGAGCCCGCCAATCTCTTCGGTACACTCTTGTTCCGATTGGGCTTCCTGGATCGAGCCGGCAGGGTCATCGAACGCCTCGCCCGCGACGCCGTTGCCTTCATCGGTGGCACCCGGGAGCAGCCGTTCGACACCACCCCGCATCTCGCCGAAGGTGCGGTCGAGCGTGTTGACGGCATGGTTGCCGCGATTGAAGCCACACCCTTCGGGCAGGGCTTGGCGCGCCGGCTCGCCGATCATCTTCTGACCGCGCAGGAAGTCGAGATTGCCCGCATCCGCCCGCTCGCGCTCGCCGGACAATGGAAGGTCTCCAGCCGGCACGTCATCGAATTGTGCCTTGGGGCGGTGAAGGCGGGGATGCTTGAATTGCGCTGGGACCTGCTGTGCCCGCGCTGTCGCGGGGCAAAGGAATCGGTGTCAACGCTGGCCGCGCTTCCGAATGGCGCGCATTGCCACTCCTGCAACATCGATTACGAGAAGGAATTCGATCACAACGTCGAAATCACCTTTCGTCCCTCGCCCCAAGTGCGGCTATTGGTCCAGGGCGAATTTTGCCTCTCGGGTCCGATGACAACACCCCATGTCGTGCTTCAGCAGATCATGGAGCCCGGCCAGAAACGCTCGGTGTCCGCCGTGCTGGCGCATGGCGACTACCGGCTGCGCATGTTGGGGCCGAGCGGCGCGTCCGACATCTTCTTCGGCACCGCGGGGTTCCCGACAATCATCGCCGAGCCGCAGCGAGTCGTCTGCGGGACTCCGGCGACTCCAGGGCTGGTGAACATCGAAAATCGGGCCGGGCGCGAAGCCACGATCGTCGTGGAATCGCGGGATTGGGTGATGGACGCGCTGACCGCGCACCGGATCACCGCGATGCAGGCGTTTCGCGATCAATTTTCGGCCGAGGTCCTGCGCCCCGGAGACGAGGTGGCGATCTCGCAAATCACTCTGATGTTCACGGATTTGCAGGGTTCGACGGCGTTGTACACGCGCATCGGGGACGCCGCGGCCTATCATCTCGTGCGCGAGCATTTCGCTTTCCTCACCGAGGCCGTGCGCGCCAACAACGGCGCCGTCGTCAAGACCATCGGCGACGCCGTGATGGCGGCTTTCGTCCAACCGGCCGATGCCCTGCGCGCCGCTTTCGACGTTCAGCGCAACGTTGCCCAGTTCAACGCGACCAACGCCGCGGTGCATGGCGCCGAAACTATTGTCATCAAACTGGGCCTGCATGGCGGCGCCTGTATCGCCGTTACGCTTAACGACCGCATGGATTATTTCGGTTCCACCGTGAATCTGGCGGCGCGGCTCCAAGGCGAAAGCGAGGGCGGAGAAATCGTGATGTCGGACTCGCTCGCCCGTGACCAGGCGGTGGCAAAACTTGTCGCCGGGTTGACGGTCATCGCGCAGACGGTTCCGGTCAAAGGCCTCGACAAGCCGGTTTCGTTCATTCGCCTCACCGCCGAAGCGTTGCGCAAGGCGCCCAGCTGAGCCGCGCCGGGTCAGCGGACGGCGGGATAGACTTGAGTTCAGGCAATAAGTTATTGTGCATTTTCCATAAGATGCATGAGCTTTTGCGGCGGAATCTTCGATGGCTGAATTCAAGAAGCCGACAATCGAGGAATGGGCCCGGCTTGCAGGTGCCGGTCTGAGCGGCACCGCGCCGGAGACGCCGGCGCGTGCCTCGCCCGACGGAATTTCGCTGAAGGCTGTGTATACGGAGGCCGATCTCGAAGCCATCGACCATCTCGGTGGAATGCCAGGGTTTCCACCGTTCCTGCGCGGTCCCTACGCGACGATGTACACAAGCCGTCCGTGGACGGTACGCCAGTATGCCGGCTTTTCAACGGCCGAGGATTCCAACGCCTTCTACAAGGAAGGACTGAAACAGGGCCAGACCGGATTGTCGGTGGCCTTCGATTTGGCCACCCATCGGGGTTATGACAGCGACCACCCGCGGGTTGTCGGTGATGTCGGCAAGGCCGGCGTCGCGGTGGATTCGGTCGAGGACATGAAGATCCTGTTCGACGGCATTCCCCTCGACAAGGTCAGCGTCTCGATGACGATGAACGGCGCGGTGCTGCCCGTCCTTGCCGCCTTCATCGTCGCGGCGGAAGAACAGGGCGTGAAGCCGGAAGCACTCTCGGGGACCATTCAGAACGACATCCTCAAGGAGTTCATGGTCCGCAACACCTATATCTATCCGCCCGAACCAAGCATGCGGATCGTCGCCGACATCATCGAATACGCCGCGCGGTACCTGCCCAAATTCAACCCAATCTCGGTGTCCGGCTACCATATGCAGGAAGCCGGGGCGACGTCCGTTCAGGAACTGGCCTACACCTTGGCCGATGGGCTGGACTATGTGCGCGCCGCCCTCGGTCGCGGCCTGGCCATCGACGATTTCGCACCGCGCCTGTCCTTTTTCTTTTGCGTCGGCATGAATTTCTTCATGGAGATCGCCAAGCTCCGCGCGGCGCGGCTGCTGTGGGCGCGGATGATCCAGGCCTTTGCTCCTAAGAATCCGGCGAGCCTCGCGCTCCGAATGCACTGCCAGACCTCGGGTGTCAGCCTGACGGCGCAGGACCCCTACAACAACATCGTTCGTACCTCATACGAAGCGCTGGCGGCGGTGCTCGGCGGCACTCAGTCCCTGCACACCAATGCCTTCGACGAGGCGCTGGCGTTGCCCAGCGCGACCGCCGCGCGGGTGGCGCGGAACACCCAGCTTATTCTCGCCCACGAGACCGGCATTCCCAACGTCGTCGATCCGCTCGCCGGCAGCTATTTCGTCGAAAGCCTAACCGCCAGCGTCGCGGCGGCGGCGACCGCCCTGATCGACGAGGTGGAAGCGATGGGCGGGATGACCAAGGCGGTCGAGGCGGGTCTACCCAAGCTCCGCATCGAAACCGCCGCCGCCCGCCGGCAGGCGCGGATCGATCGCGGCGAGGAGGTCATCGTCGGCGTCAACCTCTATCGGCCGGAAGACGCCGAAACCCTGGACATCCGCGAAATCGACAATGCCGAGGTGCTGAAGGCCCAAATCGCGCGCCTAAGGACCCTGCGCGCCGGACGTGACGAGGCGGTTTGCGGCGCCGCGCTCGCGGCGCTGGTTGCCGCGGCACGCAGCGGCGGCAATTTGTTGCAAGGCGCCATCGTGGCGATGCGGGCGCGGGCTACGGTGGGTGAGGTTTCCGGCGCGCTCGAATCGGTGTTCACCCGCCACCGCGCCGTCGTCCGCAGCATTTCCGGGGTTTACGGCGCGGCCTATGCGGGGGATCGGGGGTTCGCCGCCATCATGCGCGAAACCGCTGCGTTCGCCACCGAACAGGGCCGTCGCCCGCGCATGCTGGTGGTTAAGCTTGGCCAGGACGGCCATGACCGTGGCGCCAAACTCATCGCGACCGCCTTCGCCGATATCGGCTTCGACGTGGATATCGGCCCGCTGTTCCAGACGCCGGAGGAAGCCGCCCGCCTGGCCGTGGAAAACGACGTGCACGTCATTGGCGTGTCGTCCTTGGCGGCCGGCCACAAGACTTTGGTGCCGTTGTTGATTGGCGCGCTCAAGGAGATGGGCGCCGGCGACATATTGGTGGTATGCGGTGGGGTCATTCCGGTGCGGGACCATGCCGGGCTTTTAGGTGCGGGCGTCGCGGCGGTCTATGGGCCGGGTACCGGCATTCCGAAGGCGGCCGCTGAAGTTCTGAATCTCATACGCGACAACATCGCTCGACACCCGCGGAAGAAGGACAAGCCGGCCGAACGCCGGCGCGAGCCGATTTCGACGCGGCGCGCAAATCAGCGTTGAGCGGCATCGGGGAGGACGACACATGACCGATCGCGCCACCGACAGGGGGTTCGGTTCCGTCAATCCCGGGGCGGGTGCGGAATCGGCATGGCGATTCCGCTTCGGTTCCGGCGGCGGCTCGCGTGCGCTCGTCTATAGCGGCCCGGTCGATCAGGGCCCGGGTCCGCAAACTCCTTGGGAACGGTTCACCAAACCGGTGGTTCTGGGCATCGTGCTCACCGCTGTTTGGCTTCTCGCCGCTTTTGCCTACATCCAGGTTCAATACGGCTGGGACGTCTTGGGCGAATTGCTGCCGCATGAGCTTGGCATCGTCATCGCCGGCGTCGTGGCGCCGCTCATCTTCCTGTGGCTCCTCCTCGCCTTTGTGGAGCGCGGCCGCGATCTGCGCGACGGCACCGGCGAACTCAACCGGCAGATCCGACTGTTGACCTACCCGACGGAGGACGGCGCGGCGCGCGTGAGCGCCGTGCTCGTCGCCCTTCGCCAACAGGCGCGCGAACTCGCCGGCGGCCGCATGCAGGACATCAGCGCGGTGGTGGATGAACACCGCTCGGAATTGGCGGAGCTTTGCCGCAAGGCCGAATCCCAGGCCGCTGAAATGCGGGAGGCCTTGCGCTGGTAGGCCGGCGATCTCGCCCGCCTGTCCGACACCGTGGCCCGCCGGGCGCAACAGATCAACGATGCCGGACTCCAGCAGACGACCGCCCTGGTGACCGCCTCCCTTTACGAGGCTCCGTTCACATGCCGCGATCGGTTTGCATCTGTTGCAGAATCTCAAATGTACAGCGTTCGTAACCACGGTCCCAGCCGCGGGCATAATCGGCCTGAACATTCATCCGCGTCGCGTCCTGCACATAACGGAACGGAAGCCCCATGTAATACTTCCCGCTTTGGCAGCCCTCGTTGTATCCCTGGGTGTAGGCCTCGGTGGTGGGCGTTGGCGCGATCGTGCACGCCGCGAGGAGCTGAAATGTCCCCGCCCAAACAAAGATGACGGCGGCGCCGCGTGAGCTGTTCATGAGGAACCATTCTCAGTTCGTTGAGTGTCAATTAGAGACATAACCTAGCCGATTTTCCGGCACAATTCATCGCGAGGGAGTCATTGCGGGCGACGCCGCGGTTTTCGGGGTCTTCTCGCGGCATGGTGTTCCATGACGAACGAATTTCCGGCCTTGTCGGAGACCAACCAAGATCTGGCGGCGGCGGTGGAAAAGGGCGACCGGAGGGCGTTGGCGCGAGCCATCACCCTCGTCGAATCGACCCGCGCCGATCATCGCGCCCAAGCCGATGCACTGCTTGCCCGGCTTCAGTCCGGCGGCGGCAAGTCCCTTCGCCTCGGTATTTCGGGAGCACCCGGGGTCGGCAAATCCACCTTTATCGAGGCGCTCGGCCTGTTCCTCATCAGCCGGGGGCAGCGCCCGGCGGTGCTTGCCGTCGATCCGTCCTCGCCGGTGTCGGGAGGGTCGATACTGGGCGACAAGACGCGCATGGCGGCGCTGGTTGGCGACGACCGCGCCTTCGTGCGCCCCTCGCCAAGTCGCGGCGCCCTCGGCGGCATCGCACCGCGCACGCGCGAGTCCGTCATGTTGTGTGAAGCCGCCGGTTTCGACGTGATCCTCGTCGAAACCGTCGGCGTTGGGCAGTCGGAGACCGACGTGGCCGGGATCGTCGACCAATTCATCTTGCTGATCGCTCCGTTGGGCGGCGACGAACTTCAGGGGATGAAACGCGGGATCGTTGAATTGGCCGATTTGATCGTGGTCACCAAGGCCGATGGCGCGTGGGAGGCGGCGGCGCGGCGCGCGGCCATGGAATACACCTCGGCGTTAACACTGCTCGAATCCGGAGGTCGCGAGGTTCTGACTTGCTCCGCCATGGAGGGGAGGGGCATCGAGGAGGTCTGGCAAGCCATCGAACGGCGGCGGGGCCGTCCGGGAATGGGAGATGCGCTCGCCGCCCGCCGTCGCCGGCAGGCGCGCGCGGCGTTGTGGGCCGAAATCGACGCCGAGGTGCGGACCCGTCTGATGACGCATCCGCGCGCCGCCGCCTTGTTGGCGAAGCTGGAGGACGATGTTGCCGCGGGGGCCGTCACTCCGGGTGCCGCCGCCCGCGCCGTTCTCGATGCCCTCCTGACCCCGGAGCCACGCCGCGGCGCTTGACGGGACGGGGCCAATTGCCTTAAAAACTCGCCTCTCGCGGGGCTTCGGCGCCGCACGTTCCGTCCCAATGAGGTTGGCCATGGCCCGGCGTTGTGTCGTCACCGGCAAAGGCGTGTTGTCCGGTAACAATGTCAGCCACGCCAACAACAAGACCAAGCGGCGTTATCTGCCCAATTTGCAGATTGCCTCGCTGGTCTCCGATGCGCTTGGTCAGTCCGTGCGCCTTCGCCTCACCACGCGCGGCATCCGCACGGTGGAAAAGAATGGCGGCCTCGACATGTGGCTGCTCTCCCGCTCCGACGCCGATTTGCACGACGAAATCCGCCGGCTGAAGCGCCGCGTGGAAAAGGCGCTGGCCAAGAAATCGGCCGCCGCGGCCTAACCACCCGATTACCCGCCGAGCGCGGCCCTAACGATCCGGGGCGGCGAGGGCGAACATCAGCAACAGGGTCCGCTGAAACACGCTGAAATTGTCGTCGGAGACGACATAGAGCAGGGTTTCGCCTAAAGGCCCGGTGCGTGCGTCGATGCCCTCGAAATTGTCGATGATGAAGGGTTGCTGAAGGCGTGCGATTTCCGCGCCCGTAAGCCGGGCGCCGGCCACCGGCGCCCCGCCTTGGACCCGCGCCAGCCGGGCCGCAAAACCGCCGAACAGCGAGAAACGGCGCTCCAGCACGACGACATCGCCATCAGGGAGCAGGGCGGCCGCGGTTGGCTTGAAGCCCGGCGCCGCCACATAGGCCAGCGGCGCGAAGCCACCGGCGCCGCCAACCCAGCCGACATTGGCACCGGTGGCATCGTAGAGCCCCTCGGTGAGGGCGAGAAACCGCCCGTCGCCCAAGGCCGTCAGCGCCTCGATGCCGTCATTGAAGCTGGCATCGCCGAGGCCCGGCGGCGTCGGCATGTCCACAGGGGGCAGCGAGAAGGGTGGGCTCGCCAAAGGATAACGCCACAAACGGTGCCCGTTTTCAAAAGAGACAATCCAACCGCCATCCTCGGCGCGCGCCAGCCCTTCGGAATCGTTTGAAAACGTGGCCAGCGGCTGCCGGTCCTTGCCGATCAACGGTCCGGTTTCGGCGCTCTCGATGCTGGAAAGACGGCCTTGTCCGTCGTAGCCGAGCCCAAGACGCAGCCAACGACCGATATCCGACAACATCAGGACAGACTTGCCGTCGGCGTCGACGCGAAGATCCGACCAGCCGCCAAAGCGGCGATCGCTTGACGACAGGGTCAAACCGCCGCGAAAAACCAGCCCGCCAACCCGGTCCTGGTCCGGCGCTTCCTGCTGCAAGGGAACGGCGCTGAAGAAAATCTGTATGGGATCGGCCGCCGCCGGCGCCCAGGCCGCGATCCAAAGGGCAAACGTCGCGGCGCCGAAGCGAAAAAGGGGCGGGGGGATCGCCGAGGGCCGGGTCACGCCCGCCGCGCCCGCGGCGGGCGTGACCGCCGATCGGTCGCGCGGGCTCCCGGCTCGGCGAACAATTCCGTCAACTTTTCCATCATTGTCCCGCCCAGTTGCTCGGCGTCGACGATGGTAACGGCTCGTCGGTAATAGCGGGTGACGTCGTGGCCGATGCCGATGGCCAAGAGTTGCACCGGCGAAAGGTCGGATTCGATCCAGTCGATGACCTGGCGAAGGTGCCGTTCGAGGTAGTTGCCGGAATTCACCGACAGCGTCGAATCGTCGACCGGCGCGCCGTCGGATATGACCATCAGGATGCGGCGCCGCTCCGGTCGGGCGGCGAGGCGGGCATAGGCCCACAGCAAGGCCTCGCCGTCGATGTTTTCCTTGAGCAGGCCCTCGCGCAGCATCAAACCGAGGTTCTTGCGTGCCCGCCGCCAGGGCGTATCCGCCGACTTATAGACGATGTGGCGCAAATCGTTGAGCCGGCCGGGGGAAGGCGGCTTGCCTTGGGCGAGCCAGCGCTCGCGGGTTTGGCCGCCCTTCCAGGCCCGCGTCGTGAAGCCCAGAATCTCGACCTTGACGCCGCAGCGCTCCAGCGTCCGGGCGAGGATGTCGGCACTCAGGGCCGCGACAGTGATCGGCCGCCCTCGCATCGAACCGGAATTGTCGATGAGCAGCGAAACCGCCGTATCGAGAAAGGCGGTTTCCTTTTCCCGTTTGTAGGATAGCGGGTGAACCGGGCTCGCGACCACGCGGGCGAGGCGGGCGCTGTCCAGCAGGCCCTCTTCGAGATCGAATTCCCAGGATCGGAGTTGCCGCGCCATCAGCCGACGCTGGAGCCGGTTGGCGAGTTTGCCGATGACGTCGCCCAAATGCAGCAATTGTTGATCGAGATGAAGCCGAAGGCGCGCCATCTCGTCGGCGTCGCACAATTCCTCCGCCCCGATCTCCTCGTCGAATTCGCGGGTGAAGGCACGATAGGGTTCGGCGTCGCCATTGCCGCGAGGGGCGAAGGGCTGGCGCATGCGGCGGCCGGGACGATCACCCATGTCCTCGGCGATTCCGGGAATTCCGTCACTCTCGCCTTCTTCTTCAATGCCTTCGATGGCGTCTTCGCCGGAGGCATCCTGCCGTTCGCCGGGTCCGGCGCCCGCCGCCTCGGCGGCGGAGTCGTCCTCGCTGTCGCCCTTGCCGCTTTCGGCTTTTTCATCCTCCGCCGCGGCGGCCTCGGGTTCGGGCTCCGGCGCCGGCTCGTTTTCAGCGAGTTTCAAATGCTGGATGAGTTTGCGCGCGGCGGCGGCGAAGGAATCCTGGTCGGTCAGGCGGTCGCGCAACACGGTGAAGTCCTGGCCGCAATGGGCCTCGAGCCAGGGCCGCCATACTTCGACGAACCGGCGGCCGGATGCCGGCGATTGCTGTCCGGTCAAGGACTCGCGCGCATAAAGGGAAACGGCGTCGACCAGCGCCGCCGGATCGCGTTCCCCGACCGCATCGAGCCGGCGCGCGCGGCAGGTTTCCTCGAGAACGGCTGCAAGATTGGCGGCGACGCCGGCCATGTGCCGGGCGCCGAGGGCCTCGCAGCGCACCTGCTCGATCGCGTCGAAAACCGACCGCGCCATCGGTCCCGCCGGGCGGCGGCGGCGGTGGACGGCCTCGTCATGGTGACGCAGCTTCAAGGCGATCGCGTCGGCCTCGCCGCGCACGACCGCGACCTCGCGCGGCGGCAGATCGCGCGGCGGCAGCGACAGCCGGGCCTCCGCGCCGCGCAAACCAACGCCGTCGGGCGCGAAGGACACGGTGATGTCGGGACGTTCGGAGATGGCGCGGAGCGCCGCGCCGGTGACCGTGCGGAATTCCTCGATCGGATTGTCCTGTTCGGGCGGTGCTGTCGCTTGGGGCAACGTGCGACCTCAGGCGCGCGGTGCCTGAATACGCGATTCCGCCAGATCGGTTCCGAAACAACGCTGGTAATATTCGGCGACCGTCGCGCGCTCGACCTCGTCGCATTTGTTCAGGAAGCTCACCCGGAAGGCGAAGCCGAGATCCCCGAAGATGCGCGCGTTTTCGGCCCAGGTGATCACCGTCCGCGGCGACATGACGGTCGAGATGTCGCCGGCGACGAAACCGGCGCGGGTCAGATCGGCGAGTGTCACCATCGCGGCGATCAATTCACGTCCCTCCTTGGTGGCATAAGACGGCACCTTGGCGAGCACGATGTCCGCCTCCGCCTCATGGGGAAGGTAGTTCAGCGTCGCGACGATGTTCCAGCGGTCCATCTGGCCCTGGTTGATCGGCTGAGTCCCGTGATAAAGCCCGGTCGTGTCGCCGAGGCCAATGGTGTTGCTGGTCGCGAACAGGCGGAAGGCCGGGTGCGGATGCAGCACGCGATTCTGGTCGAGCAAGGTGAGCCTGCCCTCGACCTCGAGCACGCGCTGAATCACGAACATGACGTCCGGCCGCCCGGCATCGTATTCGTCGAAACACAGGGCGCAGGGATGTTGGAAAGCCCAAGGCAGGATGCCTTCGCGGAACTCGGTGACCTGCAAGCCGTCGCGGATGACAATGGCGTCGCGCCCGATCAGGTCGATGCGGCTGATATGGCTGTCGAGGTTGATGCGGATGCAGGGCCAGTTCAGGCGTGCCGCCACCTGCTCGACATGGGTCGATTTGCCGGTGCCGTGATAACCCTGGATCAGGACACGCCGGTTATGGGCAAAGCCGGCCAGGATCGCCAGCGTGGTGTCGCGGTCGAAGCGGTAGACCTCGTCGACAGTCGGGACATGTTCGGAGGAGGCGGAGAACGCCGGAACCTCCATATCCGTGTCGATGCCGAAAAGCTGACGGACCGATACCCGGATGTCGGGCAAGCCGTTCGGCAAACCCGCGGCGGCGGAGCCGGATTGAGTCTGGTTCGATGGAGCCATGAATATTTCCGGGAAATTCACGCGGGGGGCGACCGATCGGTCACATCGATTCGATGCCGTTCCTGACTATCATATAGGCTTGGTTTATCGTTTTCAGCCTTTCCTCGGCATCCTTGTCGCCGCCGTGGGAATCGGGGTGGTGCATCTTGACCAGGCGGCGGTAGCGTTCCTTCACCTGGGCGGCGGTGACCGGCGCCACCAACCCCAGCACGACCAGGGCCTCCTCCTCCGGCGTTCGCGGCCGTCGGGGTGGGCGGTTGCTGCGCGCGTTCCAGCCGCTGAAAAGATCGAAGAAATCGAAAATGTCGGGTTCGGTGCGATGAACCGTGCCGCGCCCCCGGGTTCCGATCGGCCAACTCGGCCGCCGGCCGACCATGTCGGCGCGCAATTCCGCCTCGATCTCGGCCTGGCTCATCCCGGAGTAATAGTCCCAGGCCGCGTTGTATTCGCGCACATGGTCGAGGCAGAACATGTAATAGCTGCC
>SHVT01000034.1 GCA_009694125.1 Rhodospirillaceae bacterium
ACGAGAACAACCCGGATCGAACTTTGCTTGATCGGCGCCCGCGGGACTCGCATCAATCCCATCAGTAGATTGAACCAAACGCTCAGGTTCCTACGGCTGCTTTCGCCTTTTCCACCTTATCGACCGCTACCGCGCATCGAAGCCCCCTGGTGGACCCCAAAAGCCGGTTAACCGGGCGGCAACGGCGCGCGTCGGCGACCGAATGCCACCGGTCCCGGCGCGTTTCTCGTCCGGCCAAATCCAGGATAATCCTGGTTAATCCAGTTTCCCGGCATTTCCCGGCATTTCCCGGAGTTTCCCAGGTCAAATATCTCTACCCAGGACAGATTATCGATAACAAATGCATTGGCCCGAGTCGACCGAACGGGCAAGGTCGCATGCCCGGCGCCGACATCGCGACCCAGCTCGCCAGGCATAACCTCAGAGTGGAGGTCATTACATCGCTTGGGAGCGATCGCGGTGCCGGCGAGGCTCTTCTAGGCGCCGTCGCCGAAAGCGGCGCGGACATGTTGGTGATGGGTGCCTATGGTCACAATCGCCTCCGCGAATTCGTTTTTGGCGGAGCGATCCGGCACATGCTTCGCCACATGCGGGTGCCGACGCTGATGTCGCATTGAGGTTCGCGCCGGCGGCGGAGGTCGTCACATGAATCCGAGTTCCAAACGGGCGGCTTCGGTCATCATGCTTTGATTCCAGGTCGGTTCCCAAACGAGGTTCACTGCGGCATCGGTTACGCCGCTAACCTCGCGCAGCGCCGCCTCGACTTGGCCGGGCATGCTTTCGGCGACTGGACAATGGGGTGAGGTCAGCGTCATCTCGACCTGCACCTTACCCTCGGGCTCGATCTTGATGTCGTAGATCAGACCGAGTTCGTAAATATTGACTGGAATTTCGGGGTCGTAGATTCCGCGCAGCGCCTCGATGATGCGCCCTTTGAGTTCGTCGGGATCACACGCGCTCGCGGCTTCGTTTTGAATCGGAGAGGCCGCGCTGCCTTCCTGGGTGGTTTGGCTCATCGCGCTTCCTCCTTGGGATTATTCGGTACGAATTTCGTCGCGCGGCTTGGCGTCCAGCGCCGCGGTGAGCGTATGCCAAGGCAACGTGGCGCATTTGACGCGCACCGGGTAGTCGCGCACACCGGCGAGGACGGAGAGCTTTTCAAACTCCGGACCGGGAGCGGCGCTCGGTGCACTCTTTCCGGTCAAGAGTTCGTGGAAATAGTGAAACATCGTCTCAGCTTCGCCGATCGTCTTGCCCTTGACCATTTCGGTCATCAGGGACGCCGAGGCCACTGAAATCGCGCAGCCCGATCCCTCGAACGCCACATCGGCCACGCGCCCATCCTCAACCTGAAGGTACAGCGTGAGCCGATCGCCGCAGAGGGGATTGTGCCCCTTGGCCTGCCGATTGGATGTAGGTGGGCGGCGAAAGTTGCGGGGCCGCTTGCTATGGTCGAGGATGACCTCCTGATAGAGTTCGCGCAGATCGTCCATCAGCCGAAAATCTCCCGAACCTTGTGCAGTCCGGCGATCAAGGCATCGATTTCCTCATTGGTGTTGTAGACAGCAAGGGAGGCGCGGGCGGTCGCCGGCACGTCGAACCGATCCATCACCGGCTGCGCGCAGTGGTGACCGACGCGCACCGCAATCCCTTGTTTGTCCAAGATCGTGCCGATGTCGTGCGGGTGGACGTTGGGCAGGGTGAAAGACAAGATTCCGGCCTTCTCCTTCGCGGTGCCGATCAGCCTCAAGCCTTTGATCTCCTTCACGCGCTCGGTTGCGTAATGGAGCACGCGATCTTCATGGGCGGCGATGCGGTCGAGACCGATGGCGGTGACGTAGTCGATGGCCGCTCCTAGGCCGACCGCCCCACTGATATGCGGTGTCCCGGCCTCGAATTTGTGCGGGATGCCGTTGTATTCGGTGTGTTCGAAGGTGACCGAGACGATCATGTCGCCGCCGCCCTGATAAGGAGGCATCGCTTCCAGAATTTGTGCCTTCCCATAGAGGATGCCGATGCCCGAAGGTCCATAAAGTTTGTGGGCGGAGAAGGCGTAGAAATCGCAATCCAATTCCTGAACGTCGATGGGTGTGTGCGGGACGGCTTGACAGCCGTCGAGCAACACAAGTGCGCCCTTGGCGTGAGCCAGGCGGATGATTTCCCGCACTGGCGTAATCGTACCGAGGGCGTTGGAGACATGCGTGACCGCGACCAACTTGGTGCGCGGGCTAAGCAGCTTTTCGTATTCCTCGAGCATGAACTCGCCGTCGTCGTTGATCGGCACGACCTTCAGCACCAGCCCGGTTTGTTCGCGCAGCATTTGCCAAGGGACAATATTGGCATGATGCTCCATGGCCGAGATGACGACTTCGTCGCCGTCCTTGATGAATTTCCGCCCATAGGTCTGAGCGACCAAATTGATGGCCTCGGTGCCGCCGCGCACGAAGATGATCTCGCGGGACTCCGCCGCATTCAAGAAACGTTGAACCTTGCGCCGCGCTTCCTCGAAGGCCTCCGTCGCCACCTGGCTCAGGTAATAGACGCCACGGTGGATGTTGGCGTATTCGTTTTCATAACAATTCTTGATGGCGTCGATGACCGCGCGCGGTTTCTGCGCGCTGGCGCCGCTGTCGAGAAAGACCAGCTTTTTGCCATGGACCAAACGCGACAATATCGGGAAATCCTGACGGATCCGGTTGACATCCAGCGGCGGCTGGTTGTGATGTCGATCCGTGCGCTGAGCGCCAGTCATATTACGCCCTTGATCGCGACAGCCATGACCACATGGCCTGCCGCAAATGGACCTGTACGGAGCCGACATGGACCTCGTCCACTAGCTCGCCAATAAACCCCTCGATCAGAAGATTGCGGGCGGCTTTCTCGTCGATGCCGCGCGTGCGCAGATAAAACACCGAGTTAGCGTCGAGCTCGCCGATCGTCGCTCCGTGGCTGCACTTAACGTCGTCCGCCTCGATCCGCAACTCCGGTTTCGAATCGGCCTGAGCCTGTCGCGACAGTAATAGATTGCGGTTCATCTGGCGCGCATCGGTTTTCTGGGCGTCGGGGCGCACGATGATGCGACCCTGAAAGACGCTGCGCGCGGCATCGTCCAAAACGCATTTGTAGTCCTCTTCGCTGCGGCTGCCCGCTCGCGCATGGTCGATCACCGTGGTCGTATCGGCGTGCTGGCGTCCGCGCAGCAAATGCGCGCCCTTTAGCCGACATCCAATGCCGCCGCCATCCAGCACGGCGTGTATCTCGTTGCGGCACAGGCGTGCGCCGACGGCCAGCGCAAAACTGTCATACACCGCGTCGCTGCCAAGGCGTACCGCGGTCGTCGCGATATGAAACGCGCCGGTGCCTTCGCGTTGTAGCTTGTAGTCCCGCACGATTGCGCCGGGTGCCGCGGAAATTTCGGTGACGGCATTGGTCAACGACGACGTCTCATCGGTGCCGACATCCGCATAAGTTTGGAGCAGCGTCAGGGCGCAACCCGCCTCGGCGATCACAAAAATCCGCGGCTGAGTCGCTGTTGCCGTCGCGCCGGAGGTGACAAAAAGAAGATGTATGGGCTCTTCCACGCAGACGCCGCGACCAACACGGATGAACGCGCCATCGGCCATGAAAGCCGTATTCAATGCGGCGAAGGCTTGGTCGCGATTGACGCCCACACGTGGGAAATGCTCAGCGAACTCCTCGCCGCCCTCGTCGAGGATTGCGGCGAGGCTGCGGATTACAAGGCCGGCGGGCATCGTGCCGAGCTGCGACAGACTGGCGTCGTAGCGACCGTCGATGAAAACCAGTTGATGATGAGGGACGCCGCGAAGCAAAAAGCGTTCAATTCTTTCGCGGTCGATGCGCGCGGGCGCTGCGGTGGCGAGATTGAACTGCGTCTTCGCGAAGGGCGTGAGATTCGTGTATTTCCAATCCTCGAGCCGCTGCGTCGGGAGGCCCGTGAGGGCGAAGCGCTCGATCGCGTCATCGCGCAAATCGTTGAGCCAGCGCAGCCCGGCGCCGGGCAGGCCCGCTCGCGATGCAGCGAACTGCCGCTTATAGGAAGCGGCGATATCGGTGGTGGTCAAAGAACCGGCTCCGTCGGCGTTACGCCGCCGCACCGAGTCCGGCATAGCCGGTTTTCTCGAGTTCGGCAGCGAGCGTCTTGTCCCCCGACTTCACGAGCCGTCCCTGCGCCATGACGTGGATGCGATCGGGCACGACGTAATCGAGAAGGCGCTGGTAATGGGTAATGACGAGGATGGCGCGGCTGGGGTCGCGCAACCTGTTGATGCCGCTGGCGACGACGCGTAGGGCGTCGATGTCCAGGCCGGAATCGGTCTCATCGAGCAATGCGAGGGTGGGCTCAAGCAAGGCCATCTGGAAGATTTCGTGCCGTTTTTTTTCGCCGCCGGAGAACCCGACGTTGACGGGGCGCTGGAGCAAGCCGTCGGGCATATCGAGTTGTTTTGCCTTTTCGCGCACGACCTTTAGGAATTCCATCGCGTCGTATTCGGCCAGGCCGCGATGTTTGCGCACCGCGTTCACCGATGATTTGAGGAATGTCAACGCGCTGACCCCGGGGATTTCAACCGGGTATTGGAAGCCCAGAAAGACGCCCTCACGGGCACGTTCCTCGACGTTCATCGCCAGGAGATCGCGGCCCTGATACAGGATTTCGCCGTCCGTGCGCTCATAACCCGCGCGGCCGGCGATAAGGTAGGCCAGCGTACTTTTGCCCGAGCCGTTGGGTCCCATGAGGGCATGGACTTCGCCGGCGTTGACCGAAAGAGTCAGGCCCCGCAAGATGTCCTTCCCGTCAACGCGGGCGTGCAAATTCCGTATCTCAAGCATGGGTCAATTCCCGTCCTGGTGGCGGTCGGCTTCTAGCCAACCGAGCCTTCCAGGCTCACGCCCAGAAGTTTTTGCGCCTCGACCGCGAACTCCATCGGTAATTGCTGGAGGACCTGGCGGCAAAATCCGTTCACGATCAGGGTCACCGAGTCCTCGGCATTAAGGCCCCGTTGACGGCAGTAGAACAGTTGATCGTCGCTGATCTTGGAGGTGGTCGCTTCGTGCTCCACCCGCGCCGTGGGGTTCTTGACCTCGATATACGGAACGGTATGGGCCCCGCATTTGTCGCCGATGAGCAATGAATCGCACTGGGTGTAATTGTGGGCGCCCTCGGCCCCGGCAAGGACCCGCACCAGGCCGCGATAGGTGTTCTGGCCGTGCCCGGTCGAAATCCCCTTTGAGATGATGCGGCTGCGCGTGTTGCGCCCGATATGGATCATCTTGGTGCCGGTATCGGCCTGTTGCCGGTTGTTGGTCACGGCAACCGAGTAAAACTCACCGACCGAATTATCGCCCTGCAGGATACAACTGGGGTATTTCCAGGTGATCGCCGATCCCGTTTCGACTTGGGTCCATGAAATCTTGGAATTGCGCCCGCGGCAGGCGCCACGTTTGGTCACGAAATTGTAGATCCCGCCCTTGCCGTTCTTGTCTCCCGGGTACCAATTCTGGACGGTCGAATATTTGATTTCGGCATCGTCCAGAGCAACCAACTCCACAACGGCGGCGTGCAGCTGGTTTTCGTCGCGCATCGGCGCGGTACAACCCTCGAGGTAACTCACATAACTGCCGGCGTCCGCGATGATCAGTGTGCGTTCGAACTGCCCGGTCTTGGCGGCATTGATGCGGAAATAGGTGGACAGCTCCATCGGACAGCGCACGCCGGGCGGCACGTATACAAACGTTCCATCGCTAAACACGGCGGAATTGAGCGTGGCATCGAAATTATCGGAATAGGGGACGACGCTGCCCAGATATTTGCGGACCAATTCGGGTTGTTCGTGAACGGCCTCCGACATCGACGAAAAGATGACCCCCATCTCCGCCAGCTTCCCGCGGAAGGTGGTCGCGACCGAGACGCTGTCGAACACGGCATCGACGGCAATGCCAGCCAGAGCCTCGCGCTCCCGGATTGGGATTCCAAGCCTTTCATAGGTGCGGAGCAGTTCGGGATCGACCTCGTCGAGCGACTTTGGCCCGCCTTTTTTCTTGGGCGCGGCGTAGTAGTAGATGTCCTGGTAGTCGATGGGCGGGTAATGCACATTGGCCCATTCCGGGGCCGACATTTTTGTCCAGGCGCGGTAGGCGCGTAGGCGCCATTCGAGCAGCCAGCCCGGCTCGCGCTTCTTCTCTGAAATGAAACGAACCGTGTCTTCGCCCAGGCCGCGCGGCGCCATCTCGGATTCGATGTCGGTGACGAACCCGTATTTATAGTCACCGGTAACCGAATCGACGGTCTCAAGTGTCTCGACTTTGGCCGCCATTGTTTGCAGCTCTCCCTAATCCTCGTCGCCCGATTGGTCCTAAGCCGGCTTACGGTGCGCGGCCGCGAAATCGGTCGAGGCCAGCATGAGCACGTTGGGTTCGGATATTTCGGCGAGCGAAACGCCTTCCAGCGCATTCCAGACCGCGTCGTTGATTTTTTGCCAGCCGCGGCGCGAAGGGCAGGAGGCTTCAACGTCGCAGGCACCCGGCCCATGCTCGAGGCAAATCGTCAATGCAACCGGACCATCCAAGGTGCGAACGATCTCCGCGACCGTGATCGCTTCCGGCTCACGGGCCAGTCGGTATCCGCCGCGAGCGCCGCGGTGGGATTGAAGCAACCCGCCATTGGTCAGTAGCGTCAAAATTTTGCTGACAGTCGGCAGCGGCAGATTGGCACCTTCGGCGAGTTCGGTCGTGCTGAAGAGCCGGTCTGCCTGGTTTGCCATGTGGCAGAGAAGCACCACGCCGTAATCGGCAAGCCGGCTGGGTCGGAACATCGGACAACACTCGTCACAATTCAGACAAAATCGGTAAGCATTATGAATTGGCCTTTTTTCCTCGCATTGTCAAGGGTTCCGCCGAGGCGCAGCGGGCCCTCGGCGGGCATCGAAAAGCCGGGCCGGCACGTCTAGATTGGCGTCGAAGGCTGGAGAAAAGAAAAGATGGTCTGGCGTGCCGTTTTTCGGTCGATAGCCGCGCTGCCCCTGGCGGCTTTGCTGGCGGCCCCGCCTGTGTCTGGCGCCAGTGCCGCCGTTGTTCATTCTTTGGAGGTCAGGGGCGCCATCGGCGTGGCCGTCGCTGAATTTATCGAAAGTAGCTTCAAACAGGCCGAAATCGAAGGCGCGTCGCTGATTGTCCTGTCGTTGGATACGCCGGGCGGCCTGGTCACCTCGACTCGAGCCATCGTCAAGACCATCCTCGCATCTCCGGTGCCGGTCGCCGTCTATGTGGCGCCAGGGGGTGCGCAGGCCGCCAGTGCGGGTACATACATTCTCTATGCCGCGCATATAGCGGCGATGGCGCCGGGCACAAACATGGGCGCCGCGACGCCGGTGAGTCTGGGAGGGCCGCCCGGATCGCCGGGCGATGCCGAAGACAAGAAGAAAGCCCCCGAAAAGGCGACCCCGGCCCAGGATACGGCCATGGAACGCAAGGTCGTCAACGATGCCGTTGCCTGGATACGCAGCCTGGCGCAATTGCGCGGTCGCAATGCCGAATGGGCGGAAAAAGCCGTCCGCGAAGCGGCAACCCTGACAGCCGACGATGCCGCAAGGGAAAACGTCATCGATCTGGTGGCCCGAAATCTTCCGGAACTATTGGCCAAGCTCGATGGGCGTGACATCGTCGCCGGAGGCCGGAAGCAGGTTTTGACAACCAAGGACGCGATCGTCGTTGACATCGTCCCGGATTGGCGCAGCCGTCTGATCGCCGTCATCACCGACCCCAATGTCGCCTATATCCTGATGCTCGTCGGCATCTATGGGATCATTTTCGAATTCTGGAATCCCGGTTTGGTGCTGCCCGGCGTCGCCGGCGGCATCAGCCTGCTGCTTGCGCTCGCGGCCCTGTCGGTATTGCCCGTGGATTATGCCGGAATCGGCCTCATTCTCCTGGGCTTGGCTTTGATGTTGGGCGAGGCCTTCACGCCCGGCATTGGCGTTCTCGGCATCGGCGGGTTGCTCGCTTTCGTCGTCGGTTCGGTGTTTCTGTACGACCCCAGCATCGAGGGACCGGATGCGCGGCTCGCCTGGCCGGTGATCGCCGCGGCGGCTAGCAGCGCCGGCGTCCTGGCTGTGGTCGTGGGGATGGCCGGCCAGGCACGGCGGCGGCCAGTTGTCAGCGGGCAGGAAGACATGATCGGCGCGTCCGCCAAGGTGATCGACTGGAAGGGGCAAAGCGGCCGAGTCCGCTTCCGAGGCGAGACCTGGAATGCCCAAGCCGCCACAATTCTGCGGCCCGACGACGCCGTGCGCGTCGTTGGTGTGAAGGGTCTGAAATTGATCGTGGAAGCCGTGACTTCGGGAGGATAGCCATGTTCAACGCCATGTTAATTCTCATTGTATTTCTGTTCGTTATATTGTTTTCATCACTTAAAGTATTACGCGAATATGAGCGCGCCGTCATATTCCAGCTGGGCAAATTCTGGATGGTCAAAGGCCCTGGTCTGATCATCGTTATTCCGATTATCCAGCAGATGGTGCGGATCGATCTGCGTACCCGCGTGCTCGACGTTCCGCCGCAAGACGTCATCTCCCGCGACAACGTCTCGATGAAGGTGAACGCGGTTGTGTATTACCGCGTCCTGCAGCCGGACAAGGCCATCATCCAGGTCGAGCGTTATGAAATGGCGACCAGCCAACTCGCGCAAACCACCCTACGTTCGGTTCTGGGGCAGCACGATTTGGACGAGATGCTCGCCGAGCGCGGCAAGCTCAATGACGACATTCAGCGCATTCTCGACGAGCAAACCGAAGCCTGGGGGATCAAGGTTTCCAACGTCGAACTCAAACATATCGATCTCAACGAAAACATGGTCCGCGCCATCGCCAAACAGGCGGAGGCGGAGCGCATCCGGCGGGCCAAGATCATCGACGCCGAGGGCGAACAACAGGCGGCCGAAAAACTGGCGGAGGCCGCGGAAATCCTGTCCAGGCGGCCGCAGGCCATGCAACTTCGCTATCTCTCCGCGCTGCAGAACATCGCCGGGGAAAAGGCGTCGACGATCGTCTTCCCTGTACCGATCGACCTGATCCAGTCATTCACCGGCGGGAAGGCCCCGACGGAGAGATGACCATTCGCAGCCTTGCCTAACTTCATGTCATGAAGGTTGTCGAGGACCTGCCGCGCGCGGTCAGGGAGCTTGCGACCGTCTGGATCGTTCTGGCCGACGGATGCCGGTTGGCGGCGCGCCTGTGGCTGCCGGCGGACGCGGAATCGGCGCCGGTGCCGGCTCTGCTCGAATACCTTCCCTATCGAAGGGGCGACGCCACCGCGGTACGCGACGCGCAGACGCACCGTTATCTCGCCGGACATGGCTATGCCTGTCTTCGGGTCGACATGCGTGGGTGCGGCGATTCCGACGGGCTCCTGCACGATGAGTATCTGGCACAGGAGCAGGATGACGCGATCGAGGTAATCGCCTGGATCGCGCGCCAGCCTTGGTGCACGGGCGCGGTTGGCATGTTCGGTACTTCCTGGGGCGGGTTCAACGCTCTCCAGGTCGCCGCGCGGCGCCCACCGGCGTTGATGGCGATCATCGCAGTCTGCGCCACCGACGATCGGTATGCCGATGATACCCACTATATGGGCGGCTGCCTGTTGAATGGGAATCTCGGCTGGGCGTCGTCGATGTTTGCCTTCTGCTCGCGCCCTCCCGACCCGGCCGTGGTCGGCGAACGCTGGCGGTCGATGTGGCGCGAGCGCCTCGAAAACATTCCGTTATTGGTCGAGACCTGGACACGGCATCAGCACCGCGACGCCTATTGGCGGCACGGCTCGGTCTGCGAGGATTACGGCGCGATCGCCTGCCCGGTCTATGCCGTGGGCGGCTGGGCGGATGCCTATACCAACGCCATTCCCCGGTTGCTCGCCGGGCTGAAAGTGCCGCGGAAGGGTCTGATCGGCCCCTGGGCCCATGCCTATCCGCATATGGCTGTGCCCGGTCCCGCCATCGGCTTTTTGCAGGAATGTCTGCGCTGGTGGGACCACTGGCTCAAGGGGCTCGATACGGCGGCGATGGCCGAACCGATGCTGCGGGTATGGATGCAGGACGGCGTGCCGCCGGCGCCGTCCCATGAAACCAGACCCGGTCGATGGGTGGCGGAGCCGGTATGGCCGTCGCCAAACGTCGCAATGCGCGAGTTCGTCCTTAGTCCCGGCGGGTTGGACGAGAAACCGGGGCCGGAAATGCCGCTGGTCCTAAGTTCCCCTCAATCCACCGGCCGTGCCGGCGGTGCGTGGTGTCCGTACGGCTATGCCGGGGATATGCCCCTCGATCAACGCATCGACGACGCGTTTTCTTTGACCTTTGATTCGGCCGCGCTCGATGGCGGCATCGAGATCCTGGGCGCGCCGGTGGTTGCGCTCGACTTGGCTGGCGATCGGTCGAATGGCTTGATCGCCATACGCTTGTCAGACGTCGCCGGGGATGGCGCGGCGACTCGTGTGTCGTATGGCCTCCTCAACTTGACCCATCGGGAGGGCCATGAACGTCCAATCCCGCTCGAACCCGGCCGACGCTACACGGTTCGACTTCGTCTGAACGATTGCGCACATTCCTTTGCGGTCGGTCGCAAAATTAGGATTTCGATTTCCACGGCCTATTGGCCGACGGCGTGGCCCTCGCCGGAGCCGGTAACGCTAACCGTGTTTGCCGGAGCCGGTCGTTTACACCTCCCGGTCAGGCCGAGACGGCCTGAGGATTCCACCTTGCCGGCCTTCGCCGAACCCGAGGCGGCGGCGCCGCTCGCGCATGAGACATTGCGGCCGCCGCAGCGTCGGCGCGAACCGGCGCGGGATATTGTATCGGGCGCATCCACCCTGATCGCCTACCTCGATCGCGGAGCCGAACACCTGCCGGACAGCGGCCTGACCCATGACAGCAAAACCGTGCTTCATCATCGCATCCACGACGGCGATCCGCTGTCGGCCGAGATCGAGGCGGCTTCGACCTATCGAATGGAACGCGGTTCCTGGCGTATCAGCACGGAAACCCGGACGCGATTTTCTTCAACCCGCGATGCGTTCGTCGTTTCGGCGACTCTTGAGGCGTTTGAAGGGGAAACCGAAGTGTTTCGTCGGGTTTGGGAAAGCCGAATCCCGCGCCAAGGTGTCTGAGAGTCTCCGCATATTTCCTGTGGGAAAGGTACGATCCCTTCTTTACGCCGGCGGTGCCGTTGCATAGCATTGATCGACTTCGAGCGGATGACGGTGCGCTCGTCGCACCGTCTAACGGGAACCACTGAACGAGGGATGGGGGCGGCCATGACACTCAAACTCGACCGGCGTCAGGTACTCCGAAGTGCGGCAGCGGGCGCCGCTGCCGCATTTCTATCGCCGGCCGGCGCTCTCGCCCGCGACCGGCTGGTTATCCGTCTGGACCGGGATTTTCAGAACCTCGATCCGGCCTATCGTATCGGTCCTCTCGAAGCCAACATCCTGCGCTGCGTGACGCGGCGCTTGGTTAAGTTCAAACCGGGCGTCGTCGAATTCGAAAACGATGCCGCCGCCAGCATTAAGCAGGTCGACGACAAGTTGATCGAATTCACGCTCAAAGAGGGGATGCGGTTTCAGGGCGGCTATGGCGAACTGACCGCCGACGACGTGAAATTTTCCTTCGAGCGGTTCAACCAACCCGGCCCCGGCGGCAAGAAATCGACCTATGCCAAGGATTGGGACGCTCTTGACGGTGTCGAGGTCACTGGCAAGTACAGCGGACGGCTTGTGCTCAAGCGTCCCGCGCCGGCTTTGTGGCTGATCGCGATCGGGGATGGCTCGGGCTGTATTGTTTCGCGCAAGGCCTTCGATGCGCTGGGAGAGAAAACGGCGGTCCAGCTCCACGGTGCCGGCCCCTATGCCTTGGCCGAGTGGGTTCCAAACCAGCGCATCCTGCTTCGCGCCGATCCGAATTTCGTCGGTCCGAAGCCTTATTTTCAGGAGATCGTTCTGCGGCCGATACAGGAAGGGAAGACCGCGCAACTGGCTTTCCGTTCGGGTGAAATCGATTTCACCTCGCTTGAGCCCACCGAAGCCGCCGAAATGGCGCGCGATCCCAGCGCCGCGATCATCAAGAAGGACTCGATCAACTATGTCTGGATCGGCATCAACGTCGAGAAGAAGCCCTATGATGACATCCGCGTGCGTCAGGCCATCCAGAAGGCGATCGACGTCGATCAGGTCATCCTTGGAGCCTATAACGGCACGGTGACCCGCGCGCGGTCGTTGATGGCGCCCGGATTGCTGGGCCATTGGGCCGACGCGCCGGTCGTCAAACGCGACCTCCCCGGCGCGAAGAAATTGCTCGCCGATGCAGGACTTCCCAACGGCTTCAAGGCAAAGATAACGGTCCTGAACCGACCGACTTTCCAGGCCGCCGCGCAGATAGCCCAGGCCAATCTCGCCGAAATCGGTGTCGACTTGGCGATCGAGGTGTTGGACACCGGAACCTATTTTTCATCCGGCAAGGGTGACGTCGGCAAGAATCTCGAATTGTCGCTACAGCGTTTCGGCGGCAAGCTCGATCCCGGGTTCCAGACCCAATGGTTTACGGGTGAGCAAGTCGGCGAGTGGAATTGGCAACGCTGGCGGAACGATGAATTCGACCGCCTGGATCGGATTGGCCAATCGACCGTCGATACGAAGGCCCGCGAGGCCGCCTATATCCGCATGCAACAATTGATGGCGGACTCGGTTGCCTATATCTGGCTGACGCATGAAGTGAATGTCTTCGCCGGGAAGACTTGGCTGCGTCCGTCGATCTTGCCCAACGGCGACGATTGGCAATACGAGCACTTCCTCGAAGCCTGAGCCGGGGCGGCACGGAAACAATCATGTTTCAATGACCCGGGTCGAGCCGGGGCCCTGGCGCTATTTTGCCAGTCGGGTTGTCACCGCGGCCTTTATCGTGGTCGGCGCGATCACGTTGCTGTTTGTCCTTACTCAATTGGTTCGGGGCAATCCGGCGGAAGTCCTTCTGGGCCCGCGCGCAACCGCCGAGGCGGTTGCGGAATTCGCCCGGCGCATGGGCCTCGATTTGCCGGTTCACGAGCGGTTGCTGCAGTTTTTCGGTCAGGTTATCCGCGGCGATTTCGGTGTCGACATCATTAGCGGTCGGCCCATCCTCGACATGGTGCTGGAGGTGATGCCGTTCACGCTGGCCCTGACGTTTTCAGCGATCGCCTTGGCCTTTCTGATCGGGGTGCCGCTCGGCTGTTACGCCGCGACTCATCCGAACGGGGTCGGCGATCGCATCGCCGCCGTCTTGAGCGTTGGGCTCATTTCCATGCCGTCCTTCGTCGTTTCAATCTATCTGCTGCTGGTCTTTTCGATTTGGCTGCAATGGCTGCCGGTGCTGGGCGCCGGTGGCTCCGGCGGCATCCTCGACCAACTCACGCGGCTCGTCTTGCCGACGTCGGCCCTCGCCATCGGGTGGATCGGGTATGTCGCAAGGCTGACACGATCCTCCATGGTCGAGACCCTCGCCGAGCCCTACATCCGGACCAGCCGCGCCTATGGGTTGGCGGAATCGAAAATCATCTACAAATACGCGTTGAAGAACGCCTGCCTTCCGACACTTGCCGTTCTCGGGCTTGGTACGGGCAGGTTGTTCGGCGAGGCCGTATTCGCCGAAGTGATTTTCGCCCGCCCTGGTCTCGGCACGCTCATCTACACCGGCATCTCGACGCGCAACTATCCGGTCGTGCAGGCCGGCGTGTTCGCCATCGTCCTACTCTTTGCGATGGCAAACCTCGCCACCGACATGGCCTATGCCTGGGTCGATCCGCGAATTCGCGCCGGGCTTCGTGGAACATCGGCAGGGCGTCGCTAATGTCCACGATCTTCAGCCATATTTGGCGCAGTTCGACCGGCAGGTTCGGGCTGATCCTCGCGGTCGCGATTATCGGGTCTGCGGCCTTCGCGCCGTGGTTGGCCGGCGATCCCAACCGGATCGATGTCTTTAATCGTTTCGCCGGACCGTCTTGGCAGCATTGGATGGGCACCGACCATCTCGGCCGCGACCTGTTCAGCCGCATCCTCCATGGCGCCCGCATCGCCATGGAGGTGGCCGCAGCGGTGACGGCCATCGCCCTGTCGCTCGGCACGGTTCTGGGAGTTGCCGCGGGCTACGGACCGCGTCAGGTCGAACGGCCCATCCTGATTCTGTTCGATATCCTTTATTCCTTTCCCAATCTCATCTTCGCCTTGGCGCTTGTCGCCATCCTCGGCCCGGGTCTGGACAACGTCGTCATCATTGTCGCCATGACGGTCATGCCCCATTTCGGCCGCATCGCGCGGGCCCAAGTGCTTCGGCTGAAACATGCTCCGTTCCTCGAAGCCGAACGGGTGTTGGGGGCATCCACCGCCCGCATCGTTTTCCGGCACGTCATTCCCAACATCGCGGGTCCGCTGATCGTGGTGGCTGGCATGGAGGTGCCAGCTGTCATCACCATCGAGGCCGGGTTGAGCTTCCTCGGCCTGGGCGCCCGTCCGCCGCTGGCAAGTTGGGGGACGTTGCTTCATGACGGATACACCTATCTCAGCCAATCGGGGTGGCCGGTGTTTTTCGCCGGCATGATGCTGACCACCGCGACCCTCGCCTTTACTCTGTTTGGCGAGGCGTTGCGCGACGCCATCGACCCCCGCCTGCGGATGGATCCGTGAGTGAATTTCCGCTCCTATCGATCCGTGGGTTAGGTGTCGATTTCACGACATCGCGCGGCCGGGCGCATGTCCTCCGGGGAGTCGATCTCGATATTGCACGCGGTCGGATCGTGGGTCTTGTCGGCGAAAGCGGGAGCGGGAAGTCGACGCTGGCACTTGCGATCCTCGGGCTCCTGCCGCCCAACGCCGGCTCCGTGCAAGGCTCCATCCGGTTCGATGACGTCGATCTTTTAAATTCGTCGGCGGAATCGCTGCGGTCGTTGCGCGGCCACCGCATTGCCATGATCTTCCAGGACCCGATGACAGCTCTGAACCCGGTCTTCACCGTGGGAACACATCTCCGCGATGTCCTCAACGCGAAAGGAAGCGGCGAAGACGCCATGGAGCATAACAAGCGCGCCCTAGAGATGCTGGCCAAGGTCGGCATCCCCGATCCCGAACAGCGATTGAAGGCGTATCCGCATGAATTGAGCGGCGGCATGCGCCAGCGCGTGATGATCGCGATGGCGTTGCTGACGACGCCAGATCTGTTGATCGCCGACGAACCGACCACGGCGCTCGATGTGACCATCGAGGCGCAGATCGTTAGCCTAATCCGGGAAATGCGTACGCATGTTCGAGGTTCGATCCTGTTCATTTCGCACAGTCTTGGGCTGGTTTCGGAACTGTGCGACGACGTGGCGGTCATGTATGCCGGAGCCGTGGTCGAGCAGGCGCCGTCGGTTGAACTTTTCGCCAATCCCCGCCACCCCTACACCCGAGCCTTAATCGATTGCGAGATTGGGCTCGATGACGACGATGGACAGAAGCTCCGATCGATCCCGGGCGAGGTTCTCGATCCCCTCGCCGTCGCGCCGGGTTGTACGTTCGCCGCGCGTTGCTCCTTGGCCGAACCGCGTTGCCACGATCAAGCGCCGCAATTCCGATCGGTCGCGCCAAAACATGGCGTCGCCTGTTTCCGCGCGTGACAATGCCCCTTCCGCTGGTCGCCATCCGCAACCTGTCCGTTGTATTTCCCGGCCCGCTGCGCGCCGTCGACGATGTTTCCTTGGACATCGCCGCCGGAGAGACCCTCGGGGTCGTCGGTGAAAGCGGCTCCGGCAAATCGACGTTAGCCAAGACCATCGTCGACCTCCATCGACCGACATCCGGACAGGTCATGTTCGAGGGCCAATCGAGCCAGGCCTTCGACAGATTATGGTTCCGGCGCCAGGCTCAACTTGTCTTTCAGGACGCCGCTTCGTCCTTGTCGCCGCGGTTGACTGTGCGGCAGTTGCTTGAGGAGCCCCTACGCATCCATGGTCTCGCCATAGGGGAGCACTGGGCGGGCGTGCGCGGCCTCCTCGGCGCCATAGGGTTGCCTGCGCAGGTTCTCGACAAATATCCGCATCAAGTAAGTGGCGGACAGGCCCGCCGAATAGCAATAGCCCGGGCATTGGTTCTGAAGCCTCGGCTGCTTATCGCCGATGAACCCACCGCCGGACTCGATGTTTCAATTCAAGGGGATTTACTCAATTTGCTACGCGGGTTGCAGCAGAGTTTCGGACTGACTTATTTGATCGTTAGCCACAATCTCAACGTCATCCGTCGTGTCACCGACCGCGTCGCGGTGATGTATTTGGGAAAACTCGTCGAAATCGGCTCGACGAAGTCTTTATTCTCCCGGCCGGCCCATCCCTATGCCGCCGCCTTGATTGCCGCCGGCCCGGTCATCGATCCGCTGCGTCGTCGTCCTCGGATTGTGCTACGCGGAGAAATCCCAAGTCCGCTGCGACCGCCGCCGGGGTGCCGGTTTCACACGCGCTGTCATTTTGTCCGCGATCGATGTCGAGTGGAAGTGCCGCCAATGGCGCGAATTGCCGAAGGGCACGAAACCGCGTGCCACTTTCCATTCGTCGCGTCGTCGGAGGAGGGCTCCGACGCCGCGCCTCTCGGCGCCGGAGTCTAGTCGGCGAACTCGAAGGGCAGCAGGCGCCGACAAAGCTCGTATCGGGCCATCAGGTCCCGTTCATTTTGGCCGCCGATATTAAACAGGCAGTAGCGATAGCTGTAGCTGTCCTGCGGCCAGTCCGAAAGGCGTTTTCCCGCGCTCGCCCTGATCTTCACAACGGTATCTGGAACTTCTTCGGCGACGCGGTCGAGTTCCGCCTGACCCGGCACGCGCGTGACCATGTGATCGCGGAATTCACGCGGCACGAAGCTGGCGGCGACTCGGTATTTTCCTGCGCGTTTGTCGTGGCGTGGCTTTCGCCCGAGGGCGAGGTCGACCAAAACCTCATGCGTCGAAACGCCGTCGACTTTTTCGAAGAGATCGGAAAATTGCGGCGAGAAGCGGCTGTTGATTTCGATGATCGCCGGGGCGCCGCGTGCCGGATCGTGGAACATCTCCATGTTGAACAGCGAATTGTCGAAGCCAATATGGCTCATCACGGTCGCCGCGATGCGATACATCTCCTGCTGGACCGCCTTCGGGAGCGTGGACGGGTACTGAAAACGCTTGAAGCTCATCCGGTTGGGGAAACGGATGGAATCGACGATGCCAAGCACCGTGACTTGGCCCCTATGGACGAATCCCTCCAGCGTACACTGCCTCCCTTGCAGCAACTCTTCGGCGATCATGTAGTTTCCATCGACGTTTTCGCCACCCGGCGGTCGCCTGATGCCGTCGATAAGCTGATTGAAGGGGGCGGCAAAAGCGGGGAGGAAGTCGCGTCCTGCGGCTAACGCCCCATACCATTCCCGCTTTGTGCGTACCCGGAATCCTAGATAGGAAAGAAACGACTTCACGGGCTTGACCCAGACCGGCAGGGTGACACCGATCTCTTCCGGGTCCCGCGGCTGCATTGGGTCGATCAACGCAAAGCGCGGGACTGCCTCCGGAACCACACGTTGCTGCTCCAGCCTGCTCCAATATTTGTGCTCGCACCGCAGGACGCCGGCGAGCGGGGCGACGTGGAGGCCGAGTTCGCGTCCAATCGTGGGTACGAGTATACTGGGCGGATAGTCGTCGACGCCGATGATGCCGTGGAATTTCTCCGGCGATGATTGCACGAATTGAATCGCGGCCGCGACAAACTTGCCTGGATCCAGTCGCCTCGGGTCGACCGCCTCGTCGTAGTCGCCGAGCGCATGAAATCGAAAGGACTTGCCATCGGGAATGCGGCGCAGATCGAGCAGGTCCTCATCGGTGAGCCCGACGACCAGAATGTTCTTCGTCAAGAGGACCGCCTTACTAGGCTCGGAACGAGTATGATCTCGACATGGTAGTGAATTTCACTGGATCGGCAATCGCTTCGGATCGGGGCGTTGTCCGTGTTGGGCAAGAACGTTCGCTTGATGTGCCCGGCGACTTGGCGGCGAAACGATAATTCGACATGGCGGATAGCGACGACCTCGAGAGCGGCCTCGATCACCACCGGGCCGGTCGCACCGAAAAGGCGGAAGCGATCTACCGCAAAGTGTTGGTCGCCGACCCCGGTAACGCCGAGGCGCTTCATCTACTTGGAGTCACCGCCCACGAACGGCGCGATCATCGTGCCGCAGTCGATTTGATTGGGCGTGCGATAGCGGCCAACCCCGACCGGTCAATTTATTACTATCACCTCGGCAATGCCCATGTTGGGCTGGGCCAAGTCACGGCAGCGGCCGAGGCGTTTTTCCGAGCTTCCGAACTCGACGCGGCTTCCTTCGATGTGACCTACAATCTTGCCCTGGCCCGGCACCAAGAGGGCGATCTGGCGGGCGCCGCGGAATCCTACCGGCGGGCGATGGCGTTGCGGCCAAACGATCCGCGCGTGCCGTTCAATCTTGGCAATGTCTTCGAGGAGATGGGTCAATCAGCGGAGGCGATGGCTTTTTTCCGCGAGGCGCTGGGGCTCGACCCCGGCTTTGTCGAGGCCATGATCAATCTCGGCGTCTGCCTTAAGAATGCCGGGCGCATCGAAGAGGCGGAGCAGTATCTGGAGCTGGCGCTTCGCCTTCGTCCCGGAGCTGTCGAGGCCGACGAAACCCTGCGCGATATGCGTAGCCGCCTGCTGCCTCGCTGGCATTTCCCCATGCTCAACGACGCCACGCGTAACAGCGCCTACGACCGGGCGATCCGGCGCGCGGTGACCCCGGATTCTCTGGTCCTCGATATCGGCACCGGGTCGGGGCTGCTGGCGATGATGGCCGCGCGGGCCGGCGCCCGTGTCATTGCCTGCGAAATGGTCAAGTCGCTGGCGCGTGTCGCCGAACGTATCGTCGCCGCCAACGGATACGCGGATCGAATCACCGTCGTGGCGAAGAAATCGACGGAGCTGGTTGTTGGAGTCGATTTGCCGGCGCGTGCCGATGTGCTTATCTCCGAAATCCTCGATATGGGATTGATCGGCGAGAGGATGTTGCCGACATTGCGCCACGCCATGCGCAATCTGGTACGCGACGATGCGCGCATCGTACCCATAGGTGCGGTCGTTCACGCTGCCGCCATCGAATGCCCGTTTCTGCGGCCGATCAACCCAATTCGCGGTATCGCCGGCTTCGACCTCTCCGAATTCGACACCTTCCGCGGCGCCGGCTACACTGACATCGACCTAGAAGTGACGCCGCGCCGGCTGCTGAGCGAACCCGTGGCGGCGCTGAAATTCGACTTTCGCAATATTCCGCTCGGTGGGCGCCGGCAAGCTTTGGGTCTGCCGATCACCACATCGGGAACCTGCCACGGAATCGTTTTCTGGTTCGACCTGCATCTCGATGAAAGCACCGTCTTGTCCTCGCGGTCTCCGGATCAGGCCAATCATTGGAAGCAGGCGGTCATGTTCCTCGATCGGGATCTGCCGGTGACGGTTGGGTCGGAGCTACCCATCATCGCCAGACACAACGATTGGGGGATCCGCTTCGACATCGCCGCCGCGGCATGATCGGCTCGGCCGCACGGCAACGCTTCGCCGGCGCCGCAATGTGCGCCGTCGTTTTCCTCGCCAATCCCCCGGGGGCGCAGGCGGAGCGGGTGGGCCTCGCCCTGGTCCTCGCCGTCGACGTGTCGACGAGCATCAATTTCGTGGAATTCGGTCTGCAGATGGACGCTTATGCCGCGGCCTTTCGCGCCCCCGAGATCGTGCGCGCAATCCGGGGCGCGGGCCGAGATGGCGTGGCGGTGACTTTGATTCAGTGGGCCGGCGACAATCAGCAAACTACCGCGGTGGATTGGATGCGCCTGACCGATGCCAAGACCTGCGAGGAATTCGCTTCGGCGCTCGACCAGATGCCGAGGTTTTTCGCCAACGGCGCCACCTCGATCGCCGGGGCGATTGAGTTTGCCATCGCGTCCTTGGCGCAGAGCGACTATCAAGGCGCCCGACGGGTGATCGACATCTCCGGCGATGGACCCAACAATCAGCAGCGTTCCTTGCGCGAGGCGCGCGACCGAGCCCTCGCGGAGAAGATAACGATCAACGGACTGGCGATCGTGAACGAGGAACTCGCGCTTGCCCAATATTACGAATCGAACGTCATCGGCGGACCGGGGGCATTCGTCATGACGGCCGTGGATTTCGAGGATTTCGCCGAGGCGCTCCGCCAGAAGCTCTTGCGCGAGATCGGCGGTGTGCCGATCGCGGATTTGCCGCGCCCGGCGTTGGCGGGAGCCGGGGAGCACCCATGACTCACGCCGATTTTGTCCATCTGCGCGTCCACACCGCGTTTTCACTGTCGGAGGGCGCGATTAAGGTCAAGGATTTGGTGGACCTTTGCTGTCGGCACGACATGCCGGCGGTCGCGATCACCGATACCGGCAATCTATTCGGCGCGCTTCAGTTTTCCATGGCCTGCATCGAGGCCGGCGTTCAGCCGATTATTGGCTGTCAACTCGCGTTGCGCCGCGAGCAGGATGGACCGCGCGGAATCAAGGCCGCGCCTGAATACATTGTCCTCCTGGCCCAGACCGAAACCGGCTACGGCAACCTGATGCGCCTATCGAGCGCCGCCTATCTCGAAACCGAGCCGGGCGAGACGCCGCAAATCGGGATCGAGCGGCTGGCTGTGTTGAGCGAGGGACTGATCGCCATTGCCGCCGGTCCTGGCGGACCGGTCGGCCGTCGCTTGCTCGAACGCCAAAAAGGCGCAGCCGAAGCCATGGCCAAGCGCCTTTCGGAAATTTTCCCCGGCCGTTTTTATGTCGAATTGATGCGGCACGGGATGGAGGCGGAGTCCGTCATCGAAGCCGACCTCGTGGAGATAGCCTATCGGCTCGACCTCCCGCTGGTCGCCACCAATGAAGTATTTTTTGCTTCCGCCGACATGTTCGAGGCCCATGACGTGCTTGTGTGTATTGCCGAGGGCCGCCGCGTGTCGGAGGCCGATCGGCGGCGCCTGACACCGGAGCACAGGTTCAAATCCGCGGCCGAGATGCGAGCCCTGTTCGCCGATTTGCCGGAGGCCGCCGACAATACGCTCACCATTGCGAAGCGTTGCTCGTTCACACCCCGCCCGCATAAACCGATGCTCCCGGTCGTGCCCAAGGCCCGTGAACGCGGCGAGGAAGCGACCCTGCGGGCGCTGGCGGCGGAGGGCTTGGATCGCCGTCTTGCCGCCCATCCGCCCGTCGCACCGCTTGCCACCTATACCCAAAGGCTCAACGACGAACTCGATGTCATCGTCAGAACTGGGTTCGCGGGTTATTTCCTCATCGTCGCGGATTTCATCCAGTGGGCGAAGGAGCGGCGGATTCCGGTGGGACCAGGGCGCGGTTCAGGCGCCGCCTCGGCCGTGGCCTGGTCGCTCGGCATCACCGATCTCGATCCGATTCGTTTTGGGCTTTTGTTCGAGCGCTTTCTCAACGCCGAACGTGTCTCGATGCCCGATTTCGATATCGATTTCTGCCAGGATCGGCGCGACGAAGTGATCCGTTATGTCCAGCGGGAATACGGCGCCGACCGCGTTGCCCAGATCATCACCTTCGGCAAGCTCCAGGCTCGAGCCGCCCTGCGCGATGTCGGCCGGGTTCTAGAGATGCCTTATTCCCAGGTTGACCGCATTTGCAAATTGGTGCCCAACAATCCGGCAAAACCAGTGACCCTCGCGGAGGCGGTGGCCGGAGAGCCGCTGCTCCAGCAAATGCGCGATTCCGACGAGGCCGTCGCCAAGCTCATCGATATTGCCCGCAAGCTGGAGGGTCTCTATCGCCACGCCTCGACACATGCGGCGGGTGTGGTTGTCGGCGATCGCCCGCTTCAGGAGCTGGTGCCGCTGTATCGAGACCCGCGTTCGGAAATGCCCGTGACCCAGTTCAACATGAAGGACGTGGAGATCGCCGGGCTGGTGAAATTGGATATGCTCGGGCTGAAGACATTGACCGTCTTGTCGCAGGCCGAGGCGCTGGTCCGGAGGCAGCGCCCGGATTTCGACGTCAATAGCCTTCCCCTCGATGACGCGCCCACCTTCGCGATGTTGTCACGCGGCGAAACCGTTGGCGTATTTCAAATGGAAGGATCGGGAATGCGGGACACGATCCGCAGGCTTCGCCCAGATCGTTTCGAGGATTTGATTGCCCTTGTCGCGCTTTATCGGCCGGGTCCGATGGAGAACATTCCCAAATACATCGCGTGCAAACACGGGCTGGAACAGCCGGATTATCTGCATCCACTCCTCAAGGGCATTCTCGAGGAAACCTATGGCGTCATCACCTATCAGGAGCAGGTGATGGAAATCGCCCGAGTGCTGTCGGGCTATAGCCTTCGCAGCGCCGATCTCCTGCGCCGCGCCATGGGCAAGAAAATCATGGAGGAGATGGAGGCGCAGCGCCGGATTTTCGTCGCCGGCGCCATTGAGCGGGGCGTCGATGAGGGTACCGCAGCGGGCATCTTCGAGCAGGCCAGCAAATTCGCCGGTTACGGCTTCAACAAGCCGCACGCCGCCGCCTACGCGCTGATCGCCTATCAGACCGCTTGGCTCAAGGCGAATTACCCGGTCGAGTTCCTGGCTGCATCGATGACCCTCGAATTGGCCAATACCGATAAGCTCAACATGTTTCGGCAGGAGGCCGATCGGC
>SHVT01000035.1 GCA_009694125.1 Rhodospirillaceae bacterium
CCCTGATCGATCTGCCGGCTCCGGCCTTTGCCCTGCCGCCGCTGGCCGGCGCTCCCCCGGCGCCCGGCGTGTCGGGGACGATACCGGGTCTGGCCGCCGAGGATTTCAAGGGCCAGGTCTCGTTGGTCAACGTCTTCGCGTCCTGGTGCGGCGGGTGCCTGGTCGAACATCCGCTGTTGATGCGGCTGGCCGAAACCACGCCGATCCCGATTCTCGCCATCAACTACAAGGACAAGCCGGAAAACGCCGCCGCCTGGCTGCGCCGCTTTGGCAATCCCTATCGTCGCATCGGCGCCGACGAAGACGGCCGCGTCGGTATCGATTGGGGCGTTTATGGCGTGCCCGAGACCTTCGTCGTCGATGGCCAGGGCACCATCCGCTTCAAACATGTCGGACCGATCACCGAGGCGGCGATGCGGGACGACATCCTTTTGTGCATCGAGAATCTCCGCAATGGCCGCGACTGCTCCTAACCGAGCCGGGCGCTGGCGGGCCGCGCTGACGGCCCTGGCGCTGGCGGCCGCGGGGCCGGCTTTTGCGGTCGAGCCGGGCGAACGCTTGTCCGATCCCGCGCTCGAGGCCCGCGCCCGCGATCTTTCGGCGGAGCTGCGTTGCCTGGTCTGCCAGAATCAATCGATCGACGATTCCAACGCCGCACTCGCTCGCGATCTGCGGGTGCTTTTGCGCGAACGCCTGGCCGCAGGCGACAGCGACGATCAGGTGCGGCAATTCATGACTGTGCGTTATGGCGATTTCGTGCTGCTGCGCCCGCCCATCCGGCCGGAGACCTATTTGTTGTGGTTCGGGCCGGCGGCGGCGGCGGTTTTGGGTGTGTTCGGAATCGTCCGATTTTTCCGCCGCCGGCGCCGCGGCATCACGCCGGCCGCACCGCTTTCGGCCGAGGAAAAGAAACGCCTGGAGACGTTGATGGAGGCGACGCCGCGATGACATTATGGCTCGTGCTCGCCGCGATGACCGCGGCCACGTTGTTCGCGGTGTTGGCGCCGTTGCTGCGCCGCGCCGACCCGCAGCCGGCGCGCGCGGAGCATGACATGGAGGTCTATCGCGACCAGCTCACCGAAATCGATCGGGATGTCGAGCGCGGTTTCATCGGCGCCGACGAGGCCGAGGCCGCCAAAGCCGAAATCGGCCGTCGCATGTTCGCGGCGGCGGACGAAAAAGGGCAGATCGCCCGCCCGGCCGCGGCCAATGCACGGTCGCTGGTCGTGGCCGGCGTGGCCGCCGGCATACCGATCCTGGGACTGATGCTCTATCAGGGCGTGGGGTCGCCCAATCTGCCCGGACGGCCGCTGACCGAGCGGCCGCCGCTGGTGGCGGGCGCGGGTCAGGACCAATCATCCCACGATCTCGACGCCATGGCGCGCCTGGCGGAGCGGATGCGCCAATCGCCGGACGACGCCCAAGGCTGGATGATGCTGGGCCGATCCTATTCCATCGTCGGCCGGTTCGACCTGGCGATCGAGGCTTACCGGCGGGCGCTGTTGCTCGGGGTCGACGACCCGGCCTTGGGCGGCAATTACGGATTGGCGCTGGTGATGCAGGCGCAGGGGGTGGTGACACCCGAAGCGCTCGCGGCTTTCCAGAGTGTTCTGGAAGTGGAGCCCGGCGACGCGCGCGCCCGGTTTTATGTCGGGATGTCCAAATTCCAGGGCCGCGAAGCGCGCGCGGCGCTGGTCGATTGGATCGAGTTGGAAAAGGACTCGCCGGCGGGTGCCTCATGGCTGCCCGCGCTGCGCGAGCAGATCGCGGAGTTGGCGGGCAAGGCGGGGATCGACGCCGCCGCCATGGCGCAGACGGTCAAACCCCGCATTTCGGCCGGGGCGCCGGCGGCGATCGCGATGAATCCGCCGGGAAGCGCGCCGCCGCTGGCCGCGCCCTCGGCGTCCAACCCAGCCGCGCCGCGGGGCCCAACCCCCGAACAGATGGCGGCGGCCGCCCAGATGCCGGCGCAGGATCGCATGGCGATGGTGCGCGGCATGGTCGATGGCCTGGCCGCGCGCCTGGAAACCGAGCCCAACGACATCGAAGGCTGGCTGCGTCTCGGCCGTTCGTACAAGGTGCTCGACGAACCGCAGAAATCGGTCGATGCCCTAGCCCGCGCCGCGAGGCTGGCGCCCAACCGCGTGGATGTCCTCACCGAATATTCCGGCGCCCTGCTGGCCGCTTCCGCCGGCAAGCCGCCTCCGGCCTATATCGAAACGATGCGTAAACTCCTGGCTCTCGATTCCACCAACGCCGAACTGATGTATCGGGTTGGCATCGCCGAAGCCGATGCCGGCAATCGCGAACGGGCCGTGCAGTTGTTTTCGCAACTGCTCGCGCGGATGCCGCCGGCGGCACCCTTGCGCCCGGACCTGAAACGCCGACTCGATCAGCTCAAGGTCGCGAATTGAGGTGATAGACGCGAGGCCGGTCCGGCGCGAAAAATTCATCGCCGGTTCAGCTTCGGGGTTGTATTGAGACTGGGTTCGACGAAACACAGGAGTCGGTTATGAATCTCGCCCCCCGCGCTTTCCTTATTTCCGCCGTTCTTGCCGCTGGTGTGTTGACGGCTTCGGCCGGTCATGCGACGGGCCTGGCGACCTGCGATTCTGGTCCGCAAGCCGGGTGGCAGCCCGAGGCCAAGCTGACCGCGCAGTTGCAGGAAAAGGGTTGGCGGATCAATCGCGTGAAGATCGATGGCGGTTGTTACGAAGTCTACGCCATCACCGACAAGGGCGTGCGCGTGGAGGCCTATTTCCATCCCGTGACCCTGGCGCCGGTGCCGACCAATCCCAGATAGGCGCGCCGGCCCGCCGCCGGCGGTGCGGGTATGGGACCCGCTGGTGCGGCTCGGCCATTGGGCGCTGGTCGCAAGCGTCGCGGCGGCGTGGTTGACCCGGCATGGCGGCGGGCTTTGGCACGAATGGATCGGTTATGCCGCGCTGGCCATCGTCGGGCTTCGAATTCTGTGGGGCTGGGTGGGTTCGCCTTATGCGCGTTTTGCCCAATTCGTCCGCGCCCCGTCGGCGACACTCACTTATGCCCGCGCAATGCTCGCCCGGACCGAGCCGCGGTATCTCGGCCACAATCCGCCGGGCGGTTGGATGATCCTGGCCCTGCTCGCCGCGGTGATCGCGGTGGGCTTAAGCGGGTGGCTCTACACCACCGACACCTACTGGGGGGTCGAATGGGTGGAGAGACTCCACGACACCCTCGCCGACATTCTGTTGATCCTGGTGGCCGTTCACGTCGGCGGCGTGATCTTCGCCTCGCGCCGCCATCGCGAAAATCTGGTGGCCGCCATGATCCACGGCCGCAAACGTCCGGCCGAGCCCGGCGAGCCCTAAACCCGCCGGGCCACCGCCATGCGGTCGATCTTGATCCCGAAGGGATGGACGATGCGCGCCGCCAAAAGCGGCAAGCCCAGGAAATGGATCCACATCGACGGCGCGCCATTGAGTTCGACCAGCGCCATGAGGATCAACGCGATCGGCACGTTTTCGACGAAATTCATGTGCCGGCGGTTGGCGACGATGATGTCGGTATCGCCGCCATCTCCGATGGGATTTTCTTCTTGCCGCGCAGACTACCGACAGTGCCGCCCAGATAAAGTGAGAGCAGCCCGAGCAGGGCCGCGTAAAGGCCGGTGGTTACGAGCATGGCTATCCTCCCAATAAGGCGAACGCCGGATAGGTGCGCCTGTCCCGATTGCGCGAGGATCGCACCAAAAGGCGCGGTGGGCTAGGATTGACTGGTTGTTGCGGAGAATTGACTGGTTGTTGCGGAGAATGGTGGAGCCGAGGGGGATCGAACCCCTGACCTTCGCATTGCGAACGCGACGCTCTCCCAGCTGAGCTACGACCCCGCCGCATCGCCGCGATAATGTGTATCGCATCCGGTGCTGTCAAGCCGAGCCGACCCGCCGGGCCGGCGCCGCTTCCGGCGGGGACGATGACTTGCGCGGGGCCGGGGCCAAATGTAGGGTGCGGAACGAATCGATCCCTGGCGCGGCGTTTCATGAATTCCCTTCTGGCGCTTATCGACACGGTTATCAATTTCTACATCCTCGTCCTGATCGCCTCGGCGGTCATGGGTTGGCTGCTCGCCTTCAACGTGCTCAACGCCTATAACCGCGTCGTTTATTTGATCAGCGATTTTCTGTATCGGTTCACCGAGCCGGCGCTGGCGCCGATCCGCCGCATCATGCCGCGTATCGGCGGGATCGACGTCTCGCCGATCGTCCTGATCCTGCTCCTGGTTTTTGTCCGCAATCTGCTTTTCGAATATCTTGGCTGAAACCGGCGCCTCGCCGTTCCGCGCCGTGGCCGGCGGGATCACCATCGCCATCCGCCTGACGCCCAAAGGCGCGCGCGAACGCATCGACGGCATCGTGACGCTGCCCGATGGCGGAGCCGCGCTCAAGGTCGCGGTGACGGCGCCGCCCGAAGACGGCCGCGCCAACGCCGCGTTGTTGCGTTTTCTGGCCCGGGAATGGCGGCTGCCGCGGAGCGCCTTCGGTCTGGTGTGGGGTGCCGCGGATCGGCGAAAAATCGTGCGCGTGGCGGGCGATTCCGGCGTGTTGATGGCGTCTTTCGCCGCCTGGCGCGACGGCCACGATGGCTAAGGCGGCGATCATCGACGGCCGCGCCGCCGCCGCCCGGCTACGCGCCCGGCTGCGCGACTTGGTAGCGGAGTTCGGCTCAACCCAAACCGTGGTGCCGGGGCTGGCCGTCGTCCAGGTTGGCGACAACCCGGCGAGCAGCGTCTATGTGCGCGGCAAGGCGCGGGCGACCGTGGAAGTCGGCATGAAATCCATGGAACACAAGCTGCCCGAGGATGTGAGCGAATCGGCTTTGCTCGCGCTGATCCGCCGCCTCAACGGCGACCCCGCCGTGCATGGCTTTCTCGTTCAGCTGCCGCTGCCCGCCCGCATCCGGCCGCAAGCGCTGGTCGATGCGGTCGATCCGGCGAAGGACGTGGATGGTTTCCATCCGCTGAACGTCGGCCGGCTGGTCAGCGGCGGCGAGGGGCTGGTTCCGTGCACGCCGCAAGGGTGCCTGATGCTGATCCGCGATAACCTGGACCGGCTGGCGGGGCAGGAGGCGGTGGTCCTCGGCCGTTCCAATATCGTGGGCAAGCCGATGGCGGCGCTGCTGCTGCGCGAGGACTGCACGGTGACAACGATCCACACCAAGAGCCGCGACCTGGCCCAACATTGCCACCGGGCCGATATTTTGGTGGTCGCGGCGGGTCGCGCCGGGCTGGTGCGCGGCGATTGGATCAAGCCGGGCGCGGTTGTCATCGATGTCGGCATGAATCGCGGGGTCGGCGCCGACGGCAAGCCGCTTCTTCTCGGCGATGTCGATTTCGACGAGGCCGTGGAGATCGCCGGCGCGATCACGCCGGTGCCCGGCGGGGTCGGCCCCATGACCATCGCCTGTTTGCTTCGCAACACGATGATCGCGTATTGCCGGCAACGCGGTTTGCCCGTGCCGGAAATCTGATCGATGCGCCTTGAAGGGAATGGACCATGACTGAATCGTTGTCGGGCCTCGCGCTCGCCACACTGGTATTCGTCGGCAGCCATGTGCTGGTGTCGAGCACGACGCTGCGGGGCGCGCTGGTTGGGGTGCTGGGCGACACCGGCTACACGATCGCCTTTTCGGCGATGGCGGCGGTGGCCCTGGTCTGGGTCGGCTGGGCGTATCGGGCGGCGCCTTACGTGGAGGTCTGGGCGCCGATGGCCTGGGCGCGGTGGGTGCCGATTTTGGTGATGCCGGTGGTCTCGGTGTTCCTGGTCGCCGGGTTGACCACGCCCAATCCGACGGCGGTGGGCGGCGATCGCCTGGCCGGCCGCGGCGAGCCGGCGATCGGCATCCTGAAAGTCACCCGCCATCCCGTGATGTGGGCCTTCGCCTTGTGGGCGATGGCGCACATCCCCATCAACGGCGATGCCGCGTCGTTGTTGCTGTTCGGCTCGATGCTGGGGCTGGCGCTCGCCGGGCAAACCCTGATCGACCGCAAAAAAAAGGCGCGGCTGGGCGCGGATTGGGAGCGACTGGCCGCGGTCAGCTCGAACCTGCCCTTCGCGGCGCTTCTGTCCGGGCGCACGCACGTGAGCCTCGCCGAAATCGGCTGGCACCGCATCGCCATCGGCCTGGTCCTCTATCTGGGGCTTCTCGACTTCCACGGCCGCGTCATCGGCGTCTCGCCGCTGCCCTGACCCTGGTGGCCCATTCGGCAAGGGTCACCGGGCTTTCGTAGCCCTCCCCTTGAGGGGAGGGCGGCCCGTGAAACGCGCGGGTGAGGGGCCTTGCGGAAGAGCCGCTCGGAGTATCGCCAGGACACCCGCGAGATTCTGCAACACATCGTTGTTCCAGAATCGGATGACGCGATAGCCCGCGGCCTCAAGCCAGTTCGTGCGGGCTTCGTCGGCCGAAATGCATGTCGCGTGCTGGCCGCCGTCGAGTTCGACGATGAGTCGCTCGGCCTCGCAAACGAAATCGACGACGTAAATTCCGATCGGATGCTGGCGGCGGAAGCGGAAGCTCTCCAGGCCGCGGTTGCGTAAACGCGACCACAGCAGGGTTTCCGCCTTGGTCATGGATTTGCGGAGGTTTCTGGCTCTATCGACAGACATCCGGTTCCCCTGTCTCGCCCCGCGCCCCTCACCCGCGAGCTAAAGCGCGCGCCCTCTCCCCGAGGAGAGGGCCGTATCAGCCGCGCTTGGCTTTGGCCAGGCGCAGGCGCAGCGCGTTGAGTTTGATGAAACCTTCGGCGTCGCGCTGATTGTAGACCTGATCGGCCTCGAAGGTGACGTGGGCCAGGCTGTAGAGGCTGTTGGGGGATTTGCGGCCGGCGATCGTCACCGTGCCCTTCCACAGCTTTAGCCGCACCGTGCCGGCGACGTTTTTCTGGCTTTCGTCGATGGCGGCCTGGAGCATCAGGCGCTCCGGCGAAAACCAAAAGCCGTTATAGATCATCTCGGCGTAACGCGGCATCAGCTCGTCCTTGAGATGCGAAGCGCCGCGATCGAGCGTCAGGCTTTCGATGGCGCGGTGGGCGTGGTGGAGCAGCGTGCCGCCCGGCGTTTCGTACACCCCGCGCGATTTCATGCCGACGAAGCGGTTTTCGACGAGATCGAGCCGGCCGACGCCGTTGCTGCCACCGATCTCGTTGAGGCGCTGGAGCAGGGCCGCGGGCGATAGCGTCTTGCCGTCAACGGCCACTGGGTCGCCGCGGTCGAACTCGATTTCGACATAGGTGGGCGCGTCCGGCGCCTTGCCCGGCGCGACCGAACGCGTGAACATCGCCTCGTCGGGTTCGATCCACGGATCTTCCAGCGCGCGGCCCTCATATGAGATATGCAGCAGATTGGCGTCGGTGGAATAGGGCGGCTCGCCGCCTTTGCCCTTGGCGATGGGTATTTGGTGTTTTTCGGCGTAATCGAGCAGCTTCGTGCGCGAGTCCAATTCCCATTCCCGCCAGGGCGCGATGACGCGGATGTCGGGCTTGAGCGCATAATAGGTCAGCTCGAAGCGGACCTGATCGTTGCCCTTGCCGGTGGCGCCATGAGCCACCGCGTCGGCCCCGACTTCTTGCGCGATCTCGATCTGGCGTTTGGCGATCAACGGCCGCGCGATCGAGGTGCCGAGTAGGTACACGCCCTCGTACAGCGCGTTGGCGCGGAACATGGGGAAGACGAAATCGCGGACGAATTCCTCGCGCAAATCCTCGACGAAGATTTGCTTCGCGCCGAGCAGCTCGGCTTTCTTGCGCGCCGGCTCCAGCTCCTCGCCCTGGCCGATATCGGCGGTGAAGGTGACCACGTCGCAACCGTAGGTCTGTTGCAGCCAGCGCAGGATGACCGAGGTATCAAGCCCCCCGGAATACGCCAGCACGACTTTCTTGACCGCCTTCTTATCGCCCGCCATGTGTCGCTTCCCTCAATCCCTCGGCCGAAACGGCGCGGCAGTATAGGCGGGCCGATGAGCCGCCGCGATGGGTTATTGCCGCGCGCCCACCCGTGGCTTCGCTGCGACCTCCCCCGGTGGGGGACCGGCGCCTCCTGGGGGATAGCGCCCCGGCGGTCTTTACCCGGATACCGCGGCTTCGCTCGCCGCGTCGCGCAGCGTGCGCCGGGCGCGTTCGCTGGCGCTTTTGAGCTGGCCGCAGGCGGCCATAATGTCCTCGCCGCGCGGGGTCCGTACGGGGGCCATGTAGCCGGCCTTCAACACGATCTGGGCGAAGGCCTCGATGCGTTCGGGCGGGGAGCGGCCGAAGGGCGCCCCCGGCCACGGATTGAACGGGATGAGATTGACCTTGGCCGGGATGCCGGCTATCAACCGCACCAACGCACGCGCCTCCGCCGGGGAATCGTTCACGCCGTCGAGCATCACGTATTCGAACGTGATGCGGCGCCCGCCGCGTTCCAGCACCGGGTAGTCGCGGCAAGCGGCGATCAGTTCGGCGATCGGGTATTTCCGGTTGATCGGCACGATGCGGTCGCGCAATGCGTCGGTGACCGCGTGCAGCGAAATCGCCAGATTCAGGCGCAGCTCCGTGCCCGCGCGCCGGATCATCGGCACCACCCCGGCCGTCGATAGCGTGATCCGCCGCCGCGAAAACGCCAGCCCCTCCGGGTCGAGCGCGATTTTCATGGCGCGGGCGACGTTATCGTAATTGAACAGCGGCTCACCCATCCCCATCAGCACGATGTTGGTGATGGCCCGCCCTTCTCCCGCCGGGCGCCGCCCGACGAATTCCGGATTCCGGCCGGCTGGGCCGGCGGGGGAAGGATTTTCGCCGAGCTGCTCGCGCGCGGTCATGATCTGGCCAAGGATTTCCCCGGAGGTCAGGTTCCGCACCAGCTTTTGCGTCCCGGTGTGGCAAAACGCGCAGGTCAACGTGCAGCCGACCTGGGACGAAACGCACAACGTGCCGCGCGCTTCCTCCGGGATATAAACACATTCGATGTCGCGGCCGTCGTTTTGGCGCAGCAGCCATTTGCGCGTGCCGTCCGCCGATTCCTGGGCGGCGGCGATGGCGGGGCGGCCGACGAAATAACCCTCCTCCAACCGGCTCCTGATGTCCTTGGAAAGCGTCGTCATCGTGGCGAACGAGGTGGCACCGCGCTGATACAGCCAATGCCAAAGCTGCTTCAGCCGATAGGGTTCGATTCCCAACGGGGCCAGCTCGGCGGCGAGTTCGGCCCGGCTCATGCCAAGCAAGTCCGTGCGCCCGTCGGGCGCCGGCGCCGGCATCCGCGCCGGCGGTTCCTTGACCAAAATGGTTTCGACAGTCATCGGGCCGGGCGGTTCATTTGATGCCGCAAGCCTTGTCGATTTCCGCGCGCGCCTTAGCAAAGCCGCTTAGGGAAAACGTGTCGGTCGTGGGTGTGCCGCGCGCGGAGGTCGCCTTCACCACCATCGTTCGGCCCTTGGCGAGCGCGTCCACGAAAGCCTTGTCGTCGGCGGCGTCGGGGGTCCAGGCGGTATCCTTCTGCCCGGCTTCGAGTGTGAACTTCTTGTCGCCGATCTCGACCGAAACGGCGCTGTCGGGCTTGAGGTCGTAGCCGGCGATGAAACTCACCTCGTCGCGCGCCTTGGCGCCGGGGCGGTGGGTGACCATCAGAAAAACCTCGTCGCGGCGGGTGTAGTTGCCCTCGGACTTGGTCGGCTTGACGGCGGCGTAGCAGATTTTCCCGGCCTTTTCTGCACCCATCGCGGCGGTCCAGGTCTCGAACGCGCCGAGCAATTGCGGGTCCGCGGCGAGCGCTGGCAAGGCCGATCCGAGCAGCACACCTAGGCCGAGCGTGGGGGCGGTCTTGGCGATCCTTCGCATGGTCTATCCTCCTGCCGCCGCAAGCGGTGATCCGGTCCGCGAGCGAAGCCGTATGACATTGCAATGATCGGCGTCAATCATAACCAATCCCGTGGGGGAAGACCGCTATGACCGCCGCCCTTGCCTACGGTCCGGCAAGTGGCCTTGTCGGTCGCGGGCCCCATCGACAATATAGGCGCATGGAGCGGCGGCCGGGAGAGGTGGGCGAAGAACTGGCCGCGTTGATGGAAGCGGTGGCGCTGCGCCACGACCGCGCCGCCTTCGCCACTTTGTTCGATCGCCTGGCCCCGCGCGTGAAATCCTATCTGATGCGGTTGGGCCTGGACGCCGCTGTGGCCGAGGAATTGACCCAGGAGGTCATGCTGATCGTGTGGCGGCGGGCGGCGAGCTTCGACCGTCGGCTGGCCGGGGTCGGCACCTGGGTCTTCACCATCGCCCGCAACAAACGAATCGATGCCCTCCGCCGTGGCGCCCATCCCGAGATCGAGCGCGACGACCCGGCGCTGGTGCCCGCGCCGGAAGCGGCGCCGGACGAACGCACCGACGCCGGTCAATGGGAACGGCGTCTGGCGGCGGCCATCGCGGAATTGCCCCAGGAACAAGCGAGTCTCCTGCGGCAGTCGTTCTTCGACGATCGCTCGCACAGCGAGATCGCCCGCTCGTCGGGCCTGCCTCTCGGCACCGTCAAATCGCGTCTGCGGCTTGCCATGGCCCGCCTGCGCCAGGCTTTTAAGGATGAACCAAGATGACCCAGATTTCCTTGCCCACACATCATCCCGCCGAAGAACATCTGCTCGACTACGCCGCCGGCGCCATCGATCCGGCCGCGGCCCTGGCCACCGCGACCCACCTCACCTTCTGCCCGGCCTGCCGGGATCGGGTCGCGGAACTGGAGGCGATCGGCGGGGCGTTGTTCGACGAATTGCCGCCCGCCCCGGTTTCGGCCGGCGCCCGCGCCGCACTGTTGGCGCGCCTAGATGACGGCATCGACCCGCGACCGGAGACGCGGCCGGCTGCGCCGGCAGTCGGGCGCAGCCCGACCGATTCCGGAGTCCCGCCGGCTGCGCCGGAGGGCGGTCCCTTGCTGCCACGGCCCCTGGCGGCCGTGGTCGGCGGCGGATTGGAGACTTTGCCCTGGCGGCGGGTGTCGTGGAACGTCGAGGAAGCCGCGCTTCCGGTCGCCGCCGCCGCGATGCGGGCGCGGCTGGTGCGGATCAAGCCGGGTGCCGCGATCCCGCGACACCGCCATGGCGGCAGCGAAATGGTGGCGGTGCTGGCCGGCGGCTTCGTCGATGCCTTCGGCGCCCATCGGCGCGGCGATTTGGCCGTGCATGACGAAGATTCGGACCACAAGCCGGTCGCCCAAGCCGGCGAGGACTGCCTGTGTTTGGTCGTCGATGAGGCGCCGGTCCGCCTGACCGGGTTCTTCGCCCGCTGGCTTAATCCGTTCCTGAGATAATTTTGGGGATCACGTCTCCCCGCCGGCCTTGGCCCGCGGTCGCTTGCGGGTCGGAGCGCCGTAAACATGGGCGGGCAGGGCCTCGCTGGGTCCGCCGGGCATGACCGGGCGGGCGGGGAAACGGCCTAGGCTGATCAGCCGGTCGTACATCACGATGGCTCCGGCGAGCGCCAGGTTGAGCGAAAAGCGCGTCGGAATCCGCACGACGTGATCGCACAGCGCGGTCAGCGCCGGCGACAGGCTGGCGCGCTCCCCGCCCACGACATAAGCGGCGCAACGCGGATGGCGAAAACGCGGTAGCTCGACCGCCTCGTCGGTGATTTCGATGCCGACCAGCGTGCAGCCCTTGGGCAAGGCCAGCGATCCGGCATCGGCGAAGCTGTAATAGGGTAGGCTCGCGGGTGTATCGGCGGTGTCGGACAGGCGGATTTCGTCGCGCGCCACCTGCGAATCGATGGTGAACACGAAACTGGCGCCGAAGGCGTGGGCTGACCTGAACAGGCTGCCCAGGTTCATGCCTTTGGTCGTGCCTTCCGCTCCGATCCCGAAATAGCCCTTCATGGCGCGACCTTGCCCAGGATCGGCGGGCGAGGCAAGGTGCCGCGATGGTCAAACCGGCCTTGGCCGATCCAATCCTGGTCGAAGTCACCCGCGGCGCCCTGGTCGAAAGCCGGCATCGCGGCGCCGTGGCGATTTGCGACGCGGACGGGGCGCCGGTCCAATCCTGGGGTGACGTCGAACGCCCGATCTACCCGCGTTCGGCGGTGAAGCCGTTGCAGGCGCTACCCTTGATCGAAACCGGCGCCGCCGATCGCTTCGGGCTTACCGACGCTGAAATAGCGCTGGCCTGCGCCTCCCATTCCGGCGAGCCCGAACATGAAGGCGCGGTGACTGCCTGGCTGCGATCCATCGGGCTGTCGGGCGGCGATCTGGAATGCGGCGAACATTGGCCGATGCACGAAGACGCGGCGCGGGCCTTGGTTCGCGAAGGACGGTTTCCCTCGGCCGTGCACAATAATTGCTCGGGCAAACATAGCGGCTTTCTCACCGCCGCCCGCCATCTCGGCGAGCCGACCCAGGGTTATATCGCGGCCGATCACCCGGCCCAGCGCCGCGTGCGCCAGGCCCTGTCCGATATGTGCGCGATCGATCTGTCGGCGGCGCCGACCGGCATCGATGGCTGCGGCATCCCCACCATCGCGATGCCGCTGTCGGCGCTGGCCCGCGGCATGGCGCGGCTGGCCGCGGGCACCGGGCTCGGACACAGCCGGCAAGCGGCCTGCGCCCGCATCCGGCGAGCGATGACCACCCATCCGCTGCTGGTCGCCGGCCACGGACGGTTCTGCACCGAAATCATGGCGGCGACCTCGGGCCGGGTGGTGGTCAAGGGCGGGGCGGAGGGCGTCTACGTCGCCGCCCTGCCGGAGCGCCGCCTGGGCATCGCGCTCAAGATCGCCGACGGCGCCAGCCGCGCCGCCGAAACCGCGATGGCGGCACTGCTGCGCCGCTTTGGCGGCTTCGAGGGCGCCGATGCGGAAATCGTCGGGCGTTGGCTGGAGCCGCCGATCCGCAATCGCGCCGGGATCGAGATCGGCGTCGTGCGGGAAGTGGACTGGCGCGCATGAACGACGCGGTGGCCGAACAATATGAAGCCTATCCCTATCCGCCGCGCGATCCGCGCGACGAGAAAAAAAGGCTGATCGCGGGTTCGCCCAGCCATCTCGCCGAAATCAACCACTACGTCTTCGGCGGCCGGCTTGATTTCACCCGGCCTTTCCGCGCCCTGATCGCCGGCGGCGGCACCGGCGACGGCGCCATCATGCTGGCGCAGCAACTGGCGGACGCGGCGTGCCCGGCCGAGATCGTCTATCTCGACCGCTCCGCCGCCGCGCGCCGCATCGCCGAGGCCCGCGCCCAGGCGCGCGGCCTGGGCAATCTGCGCTTTGTCACGGGTTCGTTGTTCGATGTCCAATCGCTGGGGCTCGGCGTCTTCGATTACGTCGATTGCTGCGGCGTGCTGCATCACCTCGGCGAACCGCGCGACGGGCTGAAGGCGCTGGTCGGCGGGTTGTCCCCTCGCGGCGGCATGGGGCTCATGGTCTACGGCAGGCTCGGCCGCACCGGCGTCTATCCCGCCCAGGCGATGCTGCGGGCGTTGAGCGCCAGCACCGACACCCTGGCCGACCGCATCGCCGCGGCCCGGCGGCTATTGGCGCAACTGCCGCCCACCAACTGGCTGCGGCGCAACCCCGGGGTCGCCGACCACGTGACGCAGAGCGACGCCGGCATCGTCGATCTGCTGCTGCACGCCCGCGACCGCGCTTATACGGTTCCCGAACTGGCCGCGCTGATCGCCGAGGCCGGGCTGCGGATCGCCGGGTTCATCGAACCGGCGCTCTACGAACCGGCGACGTATCTCAACGACCCGGAGTTAAGACGCCGCCTGGCCCCGCTGGATTTGGTGGAACGCGCCGCCTTCGCCGAAAATCTGGCCGGGAATTTGAAGACCCATGTCGTCTACGCGGTCGCCCACGCCAACCCGGTGGCGCCGCCGTCGCCCGATGCGCCGTCCACCGTGCCGGTGCCGCGCGAGGGTGATTTCGCCGGCTGGGCGGGGGATTTCCAGCCCGGCGGCGCGCTGACCACACGCATCGGCGACTTGACCCTGCGTTTTCCCCTGCCGCGGCTGGCCGCCGCCATCGCCGCGCGGATCGATGGGCGGCGGACGTTGCGCGACATTTTCGCGGACTTGACGGAAGCCCAGGCCGGTAGGCTCGATTGGGCCGGATTCGCCGGGCAATTCGTCCAGCTCTACGCCGCGCTCAACGGTCTCAACAAATTGCTGCTGGCGGCGGGGCCGGCGGCGCCGGGGGACGGGTAAACACCCGGTTCCGCCCTCTGCCATCGCCGTTGCCGCCCTCTGGACAGCGCCGTACATCCCGCTATGGTGGCGCGTTCCGAAAGACGGGACAAAATGGACGGCCGGGAGGGGTGACATGGCGACGATACGGGTGGCGACGTTCAACGCCGAGAATCTCTATGCGCGTTACAAATTCGACGGCAAGGGCGGCAAGGGCAAGGACGGCGCCGGTTTCGAGGATTTGAACGAAAAGGAAAGGCGCCTGACCGGCCTGACCATCAAGGCAGCCGACGCCGACATCATCGCCCTGCAAGAGGTCGAGAGCCTCGCGGCGCTGAAGAAATTCTTCACCGCCTATGTCAAGGACAAGACCTATACCCATTTCGCTATGGCCGAGATCAACGATTCCAAACAACAGGAAATCGCAGTCGTCAGCCGTTATCCGATAACCCACACGCGGTCGCATCAGCACGAAAAAGACGGCAAGAACCCGGTCTTCACCCGCGATTGCCTGGAAGTGGACATCGAAATCGGCAAACAACGCAACGTCACGCTGTTTGTCGTGCATTTCAAATCGCCGACCGACAAGTCCGACCCCTGCAACGGCCGCAAGAACACCCGCGCCGTGCGTCTGCGCGAAGCGGCCAAGGTGAAGCAGATCGTCCAGGCCCGCTTCGGCGAGAAGCCGGGAAAGACTCCCTTCATCATCCTCGGCGATCCCAACGATTATCCCGAATCCGACGATCAAGGCGCGCCCGGCATCGAGGATTTGATCAAATGGGATGCGGTCGTCAACGTCGTGGAACGTATGTCCCACGCCGATCGCTGGACCCATTACGAAGCGGCCAACGAAGCCTGCCAGCGCCCGGACGCCTTCCGCCAGCTCGACTACATCCTGTTGTCGAAGTCGCTGGCCGATGACAGCCCGTGGCCGCCGAAGATGGTCCGCAAGGGCATGACCACGCGGGCCTGGCTGGTCATGGAGGAACGCTTCAAGGAAGTCGGCGCCGACCGCGCCAGCGCCTCCAGCCACTCACCGCTGACGATGGACGTGTCGATCTAGGCCAAGGCTCGAGCAGAATGTGGGGGCCGGCGGCCCCCACACCCCCGGAAATTTAGCTACGCAATTCCGCGCGGTCCCTGAACAAATCGAGGGCGTCGGGGTTGGCGAGCGCCTCCTTGTTCTTCACCGGGCGGCCGTGGACGACCTCGCGCACCGCCAGCTCCACGATCTTCCCGCTCTTGGTGCGGGGAATGTCGGTGACCTGGAGGATTTTGCTGGGGACGTGGCGGGGCGTGGTGTTTTTGCGGATGTGGTCTTTGATCTTCTTTTCGAGCGCCGCGTCGAGTTTCAAACCCTCGCGCAGCCGCACGAACAACATGACGCGAACGTCGGCCTCCCAATCCTGGCCGATGACGATGCTTTCCACGACCTCGTCGAGCTGCTCGACCTGGCGATAGATTTCGGCCGTGCCGATACGCACCCCGCCGGGGTTGAGCACGGCGTCGGACCTGCCATAGATGACCAGCCCGTCATGGGTGGTGATCTCGGTCCAGTCGCCATGGCACCACACGCCGGGGAATTTCTCGAAATAGGCGGCGCGGTATTTCTTGTCGCCGGGATCGTTCCAGAACATCACCGGCATCGACGGGAACGGCTTGACGCAGACCAATTCGCCTTTTTCCCCGCGCGTGGATTTGCCGTTTTCGCCGAACACGTCCACCGCCATGCCCAGCCCGCGGCACTGGATTTCGCCGCGCCACACCGGCGCCAGCGGATTGCCCAGCACGAAACACGAAATAATGTCGGTGCCGCCGGAGATCGAGGCGAGATGCACGTCCTTTTTGATCTTGTTGTAGACGAAATCGAATCCCTCGGGCACCAGCGGCGAGCCGGTCGAGGTGATGACGCGCAGATCGCGCAGCTTGTGGGTCTTCATCGGGTCCAGCCCGGCCTTGGCCGCGGCGTCGATGAATTTGGCCGAAGTGCCGAGCAAGGTCATGGCCTCGGCGTCGGCGATGTCGAAGACGGTATTGCCGCTGGGATAAAAGGGCGAGCCGTCATACAGCAGCAGCGTGGCTTCGCAAGCCAGCGCGCCGATCAGCCAGTTCCACATCATCCAGCCGCAGGTCGTGAAATAAAACACGCGGTCGCCGCGTTTGATGTCGCAATGGAGCAGATGCTCCTTCAAATGCTGGATCAGCGTGCCGCCGGCGCCGTGAACGATACATTTGGGCACCCCGGTCGTGCCCGACGAATACAGAATGTAGATCGGGTGATTGAAGGGCAGGCGCGCGAACGCGATGTCGCGCGCCCGGTAGGGCGCGATGAATTCGTCGAAACGCACGGCGTTGGGCACGGTCGCCAGCGACCGCGGGCTGCCGGCATAAGGCAAGATGATCGTCCGCGTCACGCTTGGAAGTTTGGCTAGCACCGCTTCGAGCTTTTCCAGGCAGTCGAAGGTCTTGCCGCCGTAATGATAACCGTCGGCGCAGAACATCACCTTGGGCTCGATCTGGCCGAAGCGGTCGAGCACGCCCTGCACGCCGAAATCCGGGGAACAGGACGACCAGATCGCCCCCAAGCTGGTCGCGGCCAGCATGGCGATCGCCGCCTCGGGCAGGTTGGGCAGATAGCCGGCGACGCGGTCGCCGGGTTTGATGCCGGCGGCAGCCAGCGCCTGGGCCAGCCGCGACACCTGGTCGTAAAGGTCGCGGAAGGTGACCACGCGCCGCACCTTGTCCTCGCCGCGGAAGATCATGGCCGGGGCGTCGTCGCGGCGGCGCAGGAGGTTTTCGGCGTAGTTGAGCTTGGCGTCGGGGAAGAACCGCGCGCCCGGCATTTTGCCGGCATCCTTGACCTCCGCCGTGCCGCGCGATTCCGCGACGATGCCGCCGAAATCCCACATCGAGGTCCAGAATTGCTCGGGTTTGTCGATCGACCAGCGCCAGAGCTGGGCATAATCGGCGGCCTTGACCTGCCACTGCCGCTCGACGGCGGTCATGAAGGTGGTGAGATTGGCTTGGCTGATGCTGTTGGGCGACGGGCGCCACATCGACATGTCGGATGTCGCTTCGGTCATGGCGTTTCCTTCCCTTGTGGGCGGGTTCTTGTTCATGGCAACGCGGCGAGGCGGAAGGGCCGGATTTCAACCTCCCGCCAGACATCGCCGACGGTATAGGGATCGGCCTTCAGCCACGAATCCAGGGCGTCGCGCGAGGGAAAATCGAGCAAACAGGCCGAACCAATCATGCCGCCCGATTCATCGAGGATCGCGCCCCCGGCGATGAAATTGCCCGCCTCCTTGAGCCGGGCGATGCCGTCCAGATGCGCCGTGCGCGCGACCCGGCGGCGTTCGGCCGCGCCGGCATCGGTGCCGTCATGGGCGATCAGAAGAAATTGCATCGGCGCCAGTATGGCTAAGGCCGAATCCCCTGCATAGGACGGACATCACACCTGCCGGTGGGCATCCGCAGGTGGAGACACCCGCCGGGACATGGGGGGATGTCCCCGTCTCCGGATATCGGCCGGAACTAGCGGCGCTGGACGGTGGTCGGCATTTGGCCGGGGGTTTGGACCGTGTAGCCGCCAGGGTTGGGCGTGACCGTTGCCGGCAATTGCCCGGGTCTCTGGATGGTTGCCCCGCCGCCCGGAGTTGGCGTAACGGTGGTCGGCGTCCGGCCGGGCGTCTGGATGGTGTAGCCGTTATTGGGCGGTGTGTTGTTGCGGGTTTGCGCCTGCGCGCCGACGACGAAAACTCCGACCGCAATCAACGGCGCGAGGAAACAGACCAACACTGTGGGCATGGGTGTTACTCCAAGGAATTTGGTGGCCTTAATCGTAGCATTGGAAACGCTCAACACCTAGTCTGCGGCGATGTTCGATCGTGTGGCGGCGGGTCTCAACAAACGTTGGTGGGCGTTGCCTGGCTTCACGCGCGGCGCCATCCTAATTTTGTGTGCGGCGGCCATCTCGTCGATGCAGATGGCCCAGATCAAATCGATGGGCAGCCGGCTCGATACGCTTCAGGTCGGGTTTTTCCGCTTCGCCGCCGCGCTGATCGTGATCCTGCCATTTGTCGCCCAGGCGGGGCCCGCGGCCTTTCGCACCAACCATCTTCGGATGCATGCGGCGCGCGGGACGTTGAGCTTCTGCGCCCAGATTTTTTCCTTCTACGCGATCATCCATTTGACCTTGGCCCAGGCGACGGCTCTGTCGTTCACGAAATCGCTGTTCATGGTGCCGCTCGCCATCCTCGTGTTGGGCGAAACCGTGGGCTGGCGCCGCGCCCTGGCCACCGTTACCGGGTTCCTCGGGGTGCTGGTCATGATTCGGCCGGGTTACGCGGAATTCAGCCTGGCCGTGCTGGCCGGGCTGATCGGGCCGTTTTTCGTGGCCGATTCGGTGGTCGTGGCCCGCAAGCTCGCCCATCGCGAACAGCCGGTGACGATTCTGTTTTATTTCGGCGTCGTCACCACGACCGTCTCGCTCGGCCCGGCGCTTTACGTGTGGCAGAGCCCGACCGCGTTCGATCTTTTCCAGGCCTTCATCATCGGGGTGTCCAGTCTTTTGTTGCAACGCTGCCTGATCGGCGCCTATCAAGTAACCGAGGCCTCCGCCGTCGCTCCCTTCGATTACACTAGGCTTTTGTTCGCGGCGGCTGTCGGCTTCACCCTCTTCGGCGAAATTCCCGATCCCTGGACTTGGGTCGGGGCGGCGATCATCGCCGGCAGTTCGATCTACATCGCCAGCCGCGAAACTAAACTCGCGCGCCACCGCCCGCCGCCGCCGCCGGAAGCCGCCACCTGAGCCGCGAATAGCGGCGGTGGTCCAATATTTCCGCGAGCGGCGGCTTGGCCCTGCCGCGTTCAGGGGTTAGTCTCCGCCGATGCTCACCCGATCCACCCTGCCGCCGACCCTGGCCGAGATCGAGGATTTGGCCCGCGCCGCCCTCAAAACCATCCCGGAGGAACTGCGGAATCACGCCCAGGATTTGGTCATTCGCGTCGAGGATTTTCCCGACGAGGAGACCGAACGCGACATGGACCTCGAAACGCCGTTCGATATTCTCGGTCTCTATCAAGGCGTGGCGCTCCCCCGCCAAAGTGTGGCCGACGCGCCGCAGGACCTCAACCGCGTGTTCCTGTATCGGCGCCCGATTCTCGACTATTGGTGTGAGACCGGCGACGATCTCTACCGCATCGTCCGCCACGTCCTGATCCATGAAATCGGCCATCATTTCGGCTTCTCGGACGAAGACATGGAAGCCATCGAGGCCCAGAGCGAGTAACTCTAACCGGCGAGCTCCGCGACGGCGCCGCGCAGCACCGGCAGCAATTCCTTCTCGAACCACGGATTGCGTTTCAGCCAGCCCTGGTTGCGCCAGCTCGGATGGGGCAGCGGCAGGAAGCGGGGCAGGTAATCACCGAAGGCCTGGACCGTCGCGGTCACGGTTGGCTTGGCGTCCTTGCCCAGGTAATAGGCCTGGGCATAAGCCCCGATCAGAAGCGTCAGCGTCACGCGCTTGAGCAACGGGCGCAGCCGCGGGTGCCACAGCGGCGCACATTCGGGCCGGGGCGGAAGATCGCCGCCCTTGGCGTCGGTTCCCGGAAAACAGAACCCGGTGGGAAGGATGGCGACGAGGCCTTCGTCATAGAAGCGGTCGCGGTCGATGGCCAGCCAATCGCGCAATCGCTCGCCGCTCGCATCGTTCCACGGCACCCCGGATTCATGCACCCGTGTGCCCGGCGCCTGCCCCACGATCAACAGCCGCGCCGCGGCGGTGGCGCGCAGCACCGGCCGCGGACCATGCGGCAGATGCGCCGCGCAAACGCGGCAGGCCTTGGCGGCTTCCAACTCGACGGTCAACTGTCGTTGAGCGGCGCTCGGCGGCTTCGGAATCTCTTCGGCTCCCCCATCGCCGTGTGGTACTTTAACAACTGGAGCGGCCGAAGCAACCGGCCGCCGCCAGCCCAGTATCGGCGAGAGAATTCGCGCGATCCGGCGCCGATGGTTTCGCGCGCGGCGGCGCTTGTTCGATCGCCGCCGCGTCCGGCGCGCCGACCGCCGCGAGCGAGGACTAAGGTCGACAATTCCCTGGAAGCGCCAAGTGATCGCGAATCTCGTCTCAAAGGTATTTCGGTTTTTCGAGAGCCTGCTCGAACCCACGGAAAGGGAGCCGAACGCCACCCCGCCGCAGGAGTTGTGGGCCTTTTACTGGCACTATGCCCGCCAGGTCCGCGGCCTCGTGTTGTTGCTGTTCGCCTCGGGGTTGATCGTCGCGGTCCTCGATACCACGGTCCCGGTGTTCATCGGCGAGGTCGTGGGCCTGATTTCCCGCAGCACGCCCGGAGAACTCTTTGAGGAATCCTGGCCACGGCTGGTCGGCATGGCGGCGATCGTCCTGATCGCGCGCCCGATCGCGCTTTTATTCCAGAACCTGATCACGCTCCAGGCCATCAATCCCGGGTTGACCAACTTGATTCGCTGGCAGAGCCATTGGCACGTCGTGCGCCAGAGCTGGACGTTTTTTCAGAACGATTTCGCCGGCCGCATCGCCAACCGGGTGATGCAAACCGGCCCGTCCTTGCGCGAAAGCGTCGTCGGCGCCACCAACGCGGTTTGGTACATCTTGATTTACGGGACCAGCGCCATCGTGTTGATGGCATCGAGCGACGCCCGGCTGGCCGCGCCGGCGCTGGCATGGTTCGTCGCTTATGCCTTTCTCCTGCGTTATTTCGTGCCGCGCATGCGCGAGCGGTCGCGCCAGATGTCGGAGGTGCGCTCGGCACTAACCGGGCGCGTCGTCGATAGCTACACCAACATCCTGACGGTCAAGCTGTTCGCGCGGCCGGACGACGAAGACCAGTTCGTGCGGGCATCGGTCGACAAACACACCGCGACCTTCCGCCAGCAAACGCGGCTGATGACTTTTTTTAGCGTCACCTTATCGACCGTGAACGCGGCCCTGCTGGTCACCACGGGCGCGGTCTCGGTCTTGTTGTGGAACGACGGCAGCATCGATGTCGGCGCCGTCGCCATGGCGCTGCCGCTGACCTGGAACATCGCCAGCATGGCCGGCTGGGTCGCCCAGAACGTCACCTCGATTTTCGAAAATGTGGGCACGGTGCAGGAAGGCATGAGGTCGATCGCCGTGCCGCGCCAGCTTCCCGACCGGCCGGGCGCCGTACCCCTGCGCGTGGAGCGGGGAGAGGTGGTGTTCGAAGACGTGCGTTTCGGCTATGGCACCGTGCGCGGCGTGCTGCACGGCATCAAGCTGTCCATCGCGCCCGGCGAACGTGTCGGCCTAGTCGGCCGGTCGGGCGCCGGCAAATCGACCCTGGTCAATTTGCTGCTGGGTTTCTACGAGACCGAGGCCGGGCGCATCCTGATCGATGGACAGGACATCGCCGGCGTCACCCAGGAAAGCCTGCGCGCCAACATCGCCATGGTCACGCAGGACACCTCGCTGTTGCACCGCTCGATCAAGGACAACATCCGCTACGGACGGCCGGGAGCGACCGACGAGGAAGTGATCGCCGCCGCCGCCAGCGCCCACGCCTTGGACTTCATCGAGAAGCTGGAGGATTGGCTGGGCCGCAAGGGGTTCGATGCCCATGTCGGGGAACGCGGCGTCAAACTGTCCGGTGGGCAGCGGCAGCGTGTCGCCATCGCCCGCGTGATTCTGAAAAACGCGCCGATCCTGGTGCTGGACGAGGCGACCTCCGCGCTCGATTCCGAAGTCGAGGCCGCGATCCAGGAACAGCTCGGCACCCTGATGAAAGGCCGCACCGTCATCGCCATCGCCCATCGGCTATCCACCATCGCCCGGTTGGATCGGCTGATCGTCATGGACCATGGCCGCATCGTCGAGGAAGGCACCCACGCCGAGTTGCTCGCCAGCGGCGGCCATTATTCGCGCCTGTGGCTGCGGCAATCGGGTGGGTTCTTCGAGCCCGACGAACCGGAGGCCGTGACCATTCCGCCCATTGGCGAATGATCGGGGAAACATGAACAAGCCGGCTTCATCACCCGACCGCCCGCCGCTCCGCGTTCTGTTCGTGTGTACCGGCAACATCTGTCGGTCGCCGACCGCGGAAGGCGTATTCCGCGCCTTGGTCGAACGCGCCGGCCTGGCCCAGGCCGTGGAGGCCGATTCGGCCGGCACCCACGAATACCATGTCGGCGAGCCGCCGGATCAACGCAGCCAGGTCGCGGCACGGCGCCGCGGCGTGGAAATCGGCCATTTGCGGGCGCGTCGCGTCGATGACGGCGATTTCGATCGGTTCGACATGATCCTGGCGATGGACCGCGAACATCTTCGGATACTCCGGCGCCGCTGCCCGGCGGACAAGGCCGACCGCGTGCGGTTGTTTCTCGATTTCGCCCCCGGCCACGGCCAGGACGTGCCCGATCCATATTTCGGCGAATCGAACGG
>SHVT01000036.1 GCA_009694125.1 Rhodospirillaceae bacterium
GGCAGCCTGGAACGCGACCTTCTCGAAAAATACGGGGAACCCTGTCCCGAGGCGATGGTCGAGAGCGCCCTCACCCATGCCCGAATGCTCGAGGACGAGGATTTCTTCGAGTTCAAGATCAGCGTCAAGGCCTCCGACATCTTCCTGGCTGTCGCCGCCTATCAGGGGTTAGCCGAGGCTTGCGACTATCCACTTCACCTTGGGATCACCGAGGCCGGAGCGCTGCGGAGCGGCACGGTGAAATCGGCGATCGGCATTGGCTCGCTGCTGTGGGCCGGCATCGGCGACACCATTCGGGTCTCGCTCGCCGCCGATCCGGTCGAGGAAATCAAGGCCGGGTATGAAATACTGAAGGGTCTCGGATTGCGCCGCCGCGGCGTGACCGTCATCGCCTGCCCATCCTGCGCCCGCCAGCAATTCGACGTCATCCGAACGGTCGATACCCTGGAACGGCGTCTGGCCCATATCACCACACCGATGACGCTGTCGGTCATCGGCTGCGTGGTCAACGGCCCGGGCGAGGCGCGCGAGACCGATATCGGCTTGACCGGCGGCGGCAACGACACGCATATGGTCTATGTTTCCGGCGTACCGCACCATCGGCTGAAGGACGAATCGGTGGTCGAACACCTGGCGAACATGGTGGAACGGCGGGCGCGCGAAATCGAGGCCGCCGGGACGGCCGTCGAAACCGCTCGCTCCCCCGTCCTTTAGTCACAGACCGGCGTTATCGAATGGCAGGCCTGCAGCCGGTTCGCGGCACGCATGACATTCTTGGCGAGGATATGCGCCGGCACCGCAAGGTGGCGGAGACGGCACGCGCAATCGCCGCGCGTTATTGTTTCGAGGAAATCGCGACGCCGATCTTCGAGTTCTCCGAGGTCTTCAAACGCACGCTCGGCGACACCTCCGATATCGTCACCAAGGAAATGTACAGTTTCACCGATCGCGGCGGCGACGATGTGACGCTGCGTCCCGAGGGAACCGCCGGTGTTTGCCGCGCCCTGATTTCCGGCGGCCTCGCCCAACGGCTGCCGCTCAAATTCTTCTACTACGGGCCGATGTTCCGCTACGAACGGCCGCAAAAGGGCCGCCTGCGCCAATTCCATCAGATCGGGGTCGAAAATCTTGGCGTGGCCGAGCCGCCGGCCGACATCGACACCATCGCGTTGGGCGCGGCCATCCTCGATGGGCTGGGTGTGCTGGCCAAGACCACGCTCGAGATCAATACCCTCGGCGATGCGGAGAGCCGCGCCGCCTATCGCGCCGCGTTGGTCGCGTATTTCCAGGGACATGTCGGCGCGTTGTCGCCCGATAGCCGGCTTCGGCTGGACCGCAATCCGTTGCGTATCCTCGATTCAAAGGATGAGGGCGATCGCAAGCTGATCGCCGACGCGCCGCTTTTCACGGATTTTCTAAATGCCGATTCAAAGGAATTCTTCGGCCAGGTCAGGCGGGGGCTGGAGCGCCTGGGCATCACCTTCACCGTCAATCCGCGGCTGGTGCGGGGCCTCGATTATTATTGCCACACCGCCTTTGAATTCACGACCGAGGCTTTGGGTGCGCAAGGTGCGGTGCTCGCCGGCGGCCGTTATGACGGACTGGTGGCGACCATGGGCGGCCCTACCGTGCCCGCGATCGGCTGGGCCGGCGGGGTGGAGCGCCTGGCGATGCTGCTGGCCGAGGCGCCGCCGCCGAGGCGCCCCATCGCCGTCGTGCCCATCGGACCGGAGGCCGAGGCCGAGGCGCCGCTTCTGGCCGCCGGTTTGCGGAAGGCCGGATTCGCGGTCGAACTCGGTTATCGCGGCAATGTCGGCAAACGCATGAAGGCGGCCAACAAAGCCAATGCGCGCGTCGCTCTTCTCTTGGGCGAGGATGAAATGAAGCGCGGCGCCGCGACGATACGCGATCTCGACACGGGCGAGCAGTCGCAAGTTCCGCTCTCGGACCTGAACGACAGCCTCGCCCGTTTCCGGTAGCGGCATGGCCGCCCCGCCGGACAAATCCCCGCCGGGCCTGGCGCGATTGGTCGTCGTCGGCGCCAACCATCGTTCGAGTTCCCCCGCCCTGCGCGAGAACCTCTACGTGACCGAAGACGCGATGGGCGGGTTTCTCGAACGATTGCGCCGGGCCGGCCTCGCCCAGGCGATGGTGTTGTCGACGTGCGACCGTATCGAAGTGCAGGCCGCCCACCCCGATCCGACGGAAGCGGCCGCCGCCATCGTCGGTCTGTTCGCCGAACAGGCCGGCGTGCGGGATGTCGACATGGAGCGCCAGTTGTACAGGCTCGAGGAACAGGCGGCCCTCCGTCACATCTTCGCGGTCGCCGCCTCGCTCGACAGCCTGGTCGTCGGCGAGCCGCAAATCCTTGGCCAGCTAAAATCCGGCCATCGCGCCGCCGCCACCGCCGGCATGACCGGGGCCGAATTGGAGGCTGCGCTGCAATCGGCCTATGCCACGGCTAAGAAAATACGCAGCGAAACCGCGATCGCCGAAGGCCCGGTTTCTATCGCCGCCGCCGCGGTCGAACTCGCCCGGGAGATTCACGGCGATCTGGAGCGGAGTGCCGGGTTGTTGATCGGCACCGGTGAAATGGGCGAATTGCTGGTTGACCATTTGCGATCCGCCGGGCTGTCCCGGCTCACCGTGACCGGGCCGTCGCCCGCCCGCGCCGAGGAGACGGCGCGGCGCCTCAAATGCCACCACGCCGCCTTCGACGACCCCACGGCCCTGCTCGCCAAGGCCGACATCGCGGTCGCCGCTTTGGGCGGTGGTCAGACCGTGGTTTCGGCGGCGCATCTGGATGCGGCGCTGAAGCTGCGCCGGCGGCGGCCGATTTTTGTCATCGACCTCGGTGTTCCCGGCGATGTCGATCCCACGGCCGATTCCCTTGACGGCGTCTTTCTCTACGATCTCGACGACCTGGAAGGCGTGGCCATGGCGACGCGGGCGACGCGAGAGACGGCGGCCAAGGCGGCCTGGGCCATTGTGGACGCCGAGGTGGCGGCTTTCGAGCGCGGCCGCGCCGAGCGCCAGGCCGTCCCCCTGCTGTCACTGCTGCGTCGCCATTTCGAGGACACGCGAAATCAGATTCTGGAGGGCGCGGCCGATGCCGACGCGGCCGAGGCCACGCGCCGGCTCATCAATCGCCTGCTGCACGATCCGTCCTTGATTCTGCGCGCGATTGCCGCCAATCCATCCGGTCGCGAAGACATGGAAGCCGCCGCGCGTTTGCTCCGCCGGCTGTTCAACCTCGACGGGAATGATCGATGAGTCTGCAAACCAAGCTGGATCAAGTGTTGGCCCGTCACGCCGAGCTCGGCACGTCGCTGCAGGCCGAAGGGATCGATTCGCGCGAGGTCACGCGGCTATCGAAGGAATATGCGGAACTGGCGCCGGTGGCGGAGCGCGTTCTTGCCCTACGCAAAGCCCAGGCCGAACTCGCCGATCTCGCCGCGATCATGACCGACAGCGGCGCCGACGCCGAAATGCGTAGCCTCGCGGAGACCGAGTTCTATGCGCTGAAGGAGGCTCTGCCCCAAATCGAGCGCCAGGTGTTGCTCATGCTGCTGCCGAAGGACGCGGCGGACGAGCGCAACGCCATCCTCGAGGTGCGGGCCGGCACGGGTGGGGACGAGGCGGCGTTGTTCGCCGCCCAGCTTTTCCGCATGTATCAGCGCTACGCCGCCATCCGCAATTGGAAATTCGAAACCATGGAGCTGTCGGAAACGGGCATCGGCGGCTTCAAGGAGGCCATTGCCTCGATCAGCGGCCGGGGTGTGTTCGCGCGGCTCAAATTCGAATCGGGCGTACATCGCGTCCAACGTGTGCCGGTCACCGAATCCTCCGGGCGCGTCCATACCTCGACGGCGACCGTCGCCGTCCTGCCCGAGGCCGAAGAGGTCGACATCAAGATCGACGACAAGGATTTGCGGATCGATGTCTTCCGTTCCAGCGGCCCCGGCGGCCAATCGGTCAATACGACCGACAGCGCCGTCCGCGTCACCCATCTGCCGACCGGCCTGGTCGTCCAGCAGCAGGATGAAAAGTCGCAGCACAAGAACAAGGCCAAGGCGCTGAAGATCCTCCGTGCCCGACTCTATGAGATGGAGCGCGCGCAGCGCGAGGCCGAGCGTTCCGCCAAACGCCGCGGACAAGTCGGCACCGGCGATCGGTCCGAACGCATCCGCACCTATAATTTCCCGCAAGGTCGCGTCTCCGATCACCGCATCAACCTGACGCTCTACAAGATCGACAAGGTGCTGGAGGGCGAGGCGCTGGACGAGTTCATCGACGCCCTGACCGCCGAGGACGAGGCCGCGCGGCTCACGGATCTGGCGTGATCGACCTCTTGGCCCTGGCCACGCTCGACGCGGCACTCGCCGAGTCCGCGCGCCTGCTGGCCGCAGCCGGCATCGACGGGGCGCGGCTGGAGGCTCGCTTGCTTGCCGGGCATGTGTTGGGGATTGATGCCGATGCCGTCATCGGTCGTCCCGGCCGCCGGCTCGCGCCCGGGGAAGCGGAGAAACTGGCGGTTGTCGTCCGCCGCCGGATCGAGCGGGAGCCGATCGCCTATATCCTGCGGGAGCGGGAATTCTGGAGCCTGCCGTTTGGCGTCAACGATGCCGTGCTGATTCCCCGACCCGACAGCGAAACGCTGGTTGCCGCCGCCCTCGACTGGACCAGCGACCGCGGAGCGCCGCTGCGTATTCTCGATCTTGGAACCGGTTCGGGCTGCCTGCTGCTCTCTGTTTTGAGCGAATTGCCCAACGCCCACGGCGTTGGCGTGGACATCAGCGCCCACGCTCTGAGGGTGGCGCGGGACAACGCGGGGCGGCTCGGACTCCGCGCGCGTGCGGGTTTTGTCCAAGGTGATTGGGCGGGCGCGCTCACCGGGGAATTCGACATGATCCTGGCCAACCCGCCTTATCTGGCGGAAACGGAGCTTCACGCACTGGCGCCCGAAATCGCCCGATTCGAGCCGCCGGTCGCCCTGTTCGCCGGCGACGATGGTTTGGCGTGTTACCGCGCCCTCATCCCCGATCTGACCCGGCTGCTGGCGGAGGCGGGCGCCGCATTCCTGGAGATCGGCGCGGGCCAGGCGGCGCCGGTCGCCAGTCTGGCCCGGAACGCCGGTCTTATCCAGTCGATGGCCAGGAAAGACCTCGCCGGCATCGATCGCTGCCTTGTCCTGCGGCGGCCGTGAACCGGCAACCTCCGGCGAGGCCGAGGAAAGCGATGGTGCGGCGCCCGGCTTTCTGTTAAGTCTTGGTTGGCGTTGCGGATTCGTCCGCACCGGCCCTCCACCAGAAGAACCGTTCGAGTTGGCGACGACGGTTGCTTGGCAGGGCACCTCTGCGGGTCAGGGGCCATATTTCACCAACAAATGTATGAGTCATCATGAGACCAGGTCCCAATCTAAATAAACGCCCACGGGGCGGGCGCCCGAATAATAATAATAACGGCCGCAAACCCCACATTCCACCAAGAGCCCAGACCTTTGACAGCAATGGGCCCGACGTTCGTATCCGGGGCAACGCCTATCAGGTTCTGGAGAAATACTTGCAACTTGCCCGCGACGCGACCGCCGCCGGCGATCGAATCGCGGCCGAAAATTTCTATCAGCATGCCGAACATTACTACCGCATGATCAACGCCAATGCGGGCGGCTTCGATCGCGCGCAGCAGCAGCAGCCCCAGGCTCAACGCCCGCCGGTGCCGGGTGAGGAACAACCGGCGCAGAGCGCCGCCCCGGCCACGCAAGCCGCACAACAAGAATTTCCGGCCGCAGAGTTCAACAACACCCCCGCGACCGAACCGGAGCCGCCCCAGGAATGATCGTTTGTCCGGGCCATGGCCGCTGGTTATCGGTCAGACGGGGGTCAGTTCATCACCTGGCTTGATCGCACCGCCGACGACGACCTCTGCATAAACGCCCATGTCGGTGTGCCCGAAGCCTTCTTGCAGGCTGAGCGGAAGGTTGAGGTCGCGCCGCGCCGTGACCGGATCGACATTGGTCGCCGCGCAACGGCGAATGCGGCGCTGCACCTTAAGCCGGGTCGGGCCTATCGCCAGGACTCGATCGATCCAGGTGAATTCCTGCCACGGCACGCCACCCTCGACATGAACGTTGCCCCGAAACCGTAGCGGATCGACGGGGGCCCGCACGACACGCTCCAGATCGCGGACGCTGGCCAGATTGATGAGTGACACAACGGCACCGCCATCGTCGGAAAAGACATGGCCGGGGGCTTCGACCAAACGCGGCGCGCCCTGCGTTTGCGTCCCCAGCAAGGCCGCGATGACCTGTTCGAGCATCATGCGCCCGCCCGCCTGGGAGAGGTTGGCGCGGCACACGATTTTGCCGTCGCGTTCCACCGTCAGCACATTGGAAACATCGTCAAAACGGGTCTTCAGCCGGGCCAGGCGTTCGTTGCGCATCAACATCAAGAAATTCGTCTTCGCCAGCCATTGCGGCGCGGCCGCATCAAAACGCGTGGCGCCGTGGGTGATGGCAAAACGCCGATCCTGCGGCACGGCCGCGCCGGCCGAAAGCACGACATCGGGCAGGGATTCCGGGCTTAGGCCCTTGACCGGATAGCGGTAGATGGCGGCGATCTGCATGTGCTCCGTTTATCGGCGGCCCGGCACCACAGGTCAACCGCCCGACGTTGGCGCGTCGCGTGCCTACACGGTCTTGTTACCGGGCAAATCGGCTCCATATATGAACGCGGATGCCTATCTTTGGGGTCCGCTCAATCCCGCCTCAGAGGGGGAAGTTTGAAGTCATGGATCTAGAGAAATTCACCGAACGGTCGCGCGGATTCGTCCAAGCCGCTCAGGGTCTGGCCCTGCGGTCCGGGCATCAACGCCTGACGCCCGAACATTTACTCAAAATCCTTCTCGACGATGGCGAGGGTCTGGCCTCCAACCTCATGCAGGCGGCGGGCGCCAATCCCGCCAAGGCCCGCGCCGCGCTGGAGCTGGAGCTTGCCAAATTGCCGCGGGTCGAAGGCGGCGGCGCCGGCCAAGTCTACCTGGCGCCCGAAACCGCCCGCATGTTCGAATCGGCTGAACAGATCGCGCAGAAGGCCGGCGACAGCTTCGTCACCGCCGAGCGCCTGTTGCTCGCGATCGCGCTGGCCACGGGCACAGCCGGAGCCAGAATCCTGGCGGAAGCCGGGCTGACGCCTCAGACCCTCAACCGCGCCATCGAGGACATCCGCAAGGGACGCACCGCGGATTCGCCGACGGCGGAGCAGGGTTACGACGCGCTGAAGAAATACGCGCGCGACCTTACCGCCGCGGCGCGCGAGGGCAAACTCGACCCAGTCATCGGGCGCGACGAGGAAATCCGCCGCACCATTCAGGTGTTGTCGCGGCGCACGAAGAACAACCCGGTCCTCATCGGCGAGCCCGGCGTCGGCAAGACCGCGATTGTCGAAGGCCTCGCCCAGCGCATCGTCAACGGTGACGTGCCGGAATCGCTGCGCGACAAACGGCTGCTCGCGCTCGATCTCGGTGCCATGGTCGCCGGGGCGAAATTCCGCGGCGAATTTGAAGAAAGACTCAAGGCGGTTTTGTCCGAAATCGGCGCCGCCCAGGGCGATATCATCCTGTTCATCGACGAAATGCACACCTTGGTGGGCGCGGGAAAGGCGGAAGGCGCGATGGACGCCTCCAATATGCTGAAACCCGCCCTCGCCCGCGGCGATCTGCACTGCGTCGGCGCCACCACGCTGGACGAATATCGCAAACACGTCGAAAAGGACGCCGCCTTGGCGCGCCGCTTCCAACCGGTCTTCGTCAGCGAACCGACGGTGGAGGACACGATCTCGATCCTGCGCGGGCTCAAGGAAAAATACGAGCTGCACCACGGCGTCCGCGTCACCGACAGCGCCATCGTGGCCGCGGCCACGTTGTCGCACCGCTACATAACCGGGCGTTTCCTGCCCGACAAGGCCATCGACCTGATCGACGAATCGGCGGCGCGGCTGCGCATGGCCATCGATTCCAAACCGGAGGCCATCGACGAACTCGACCGGCGCCTGATTCAATTCAAGATCGAACGCGAGGCGCTGAAGAAGGAAACCGACGCCGCGTCCAAGGAGCGGCTCGTGGTTCTCGACAAGGAAATCGCGGAACTCGATTCGCGCTCGGGCGAATTGACCGCCCAGTGGCGGGCGGAAAAGGACGCGCTTTCGGCCATGCAGAAGCTGAAAGAGCAGCTCGACCATGCCCGCAACGATCTGGACATCGCCCAGCGCCGCGGTGAGTTGGCCCGCGCCGGTGAAATCAAATACGGCGTGATCCCCGATCTCGAGCGCAAGATGAAGGACGCCGACACCAAGGCCAGCCATCGCCTGCTCAACGAGGCGGTCACCGATGCCGACATCGCCGCGGTGGTTTCGCGTTGGACCGGCATCCCGATGGACAAGATGCTCGCCGGCGAGCGCGCCAAGCTGTTGGCCATGGAAGAATCGCTGAAGAAGCGGGTGGTCGGGCAGGACGAAGCCATCGCCGCAGTATCCAATGCCGTGCGCCGCGCGCGGGCGGGTCTTCAGGACCCCAACCGGCCGATCGGATCCTTCCTCTTTCTCGGCCCCACCGGCGTCGGCAAGACCGAGTTGGCGCGCGCGCTCGCCGAATTCCTGTTCGACGACGAGACCGCGATGTTCCGCATCGACATGTCGGAATATATGGAAAAACACTCCGTCGCCCGGCTCATCGGCGCGCCGCCCGGCTATGTCGGCTACGATGAAGGCGGCAGCCTGACCGAGGCCGTGCGCCGGCGGCCGTATCAGGTCATCCTGTTCGACGAGGTCGAAAAGGCGCACCCGGACGTCTTCAACGTCCTCCTTCAGGTGCTGGACGACGGTCGGCTAACCGACGGTCAGGCCCGTACCGTCGATTTCCGCAATACGGTCATCCTGATGACATCGAATTTGGGCAGCGACATCCTGTCGAGCCAGCCCGAAGGCCAGGATTCGGGCGCCGTGCGCGATCAGGTCATGGAAGTCGTGCGCGGAGCCTTCCGTCCGGAGTTTCTCAACCGGCTGGATGAGATTCTTCTGTTCCACCGGCTGTCGCGCGGCCAAATGGGCGCGATCGTCGACATCCAATTGGCTAGGCTGCGCCGGTTGCTTGCCGACCGGAAGCTCGAGCTTGACCTCGACGCGGCGGCGCGCGCCTGGCTCGCCGACGCTGGGTACGACCCGGTCTATGGGGCGCGCCCGCTGAAGCGGACGATCCAGAAGCACCTTCAAAACCCGCTCGCCGAACTTATCCTGCAAGGCAAACTGAAGGACGGCCAGGCGGCGCGCATTGGGGTTGCCGCGGGTGGGTTGTCGATTCAAGTGGCGGAATCGAGCGGGGAGACCGAGCCTCAGCGTCCCCGCCGGGCGGCGCGCAAGGCCGGCTAGAGCGGTTCCGGGTTCAGCCCGGCGCCTTGCGTTTGGCGACGGGTTTGTGATCCGCGGCCTTCGCGGGGAGCGGCTTTTCCGATGCCGCCCTGTTGTCTTCAACGACGCGCATCTCGCTGGCGAGGCCGACGGCTTTGATGTCGATCTCGGCGCGCGCTTGCGCGAATTTCTGGAGGTCGGCGCCGCGCAAAGCGTAGCCGGTGGGGAATTTCACGCTCAACGGGTTGACCTGGGCGCCGCGCCGGATGACCTCGTAGTGAAGATGGGGTCCGGTGGACAAGCCGGTGCTTCCCACATAGCCAATAATTTCGCCCTGCTTGATGCGCCCACCGATGCGAAGATCGCCGGCGAACCGGCTTAGATGGGCGTAGGCCGTGGCGAATTCCGGGTTGTGGCGAATGCGAACATATTTGCCGTAATTGCCGTTGGGACCGACTTGTTCGATCGTGCCGGTGCCGGCCGCCTGAATCGGCGTGCCCTCGACCGCCCCGAAATCGACGCCGCGATGCATCGCCGAATAACCGAGGACGGGGTGGCGGCGATTGCCGAACGAAGAGGTCAGGCGGGCGCCGTCGATGGGCGTTCTCAGCAACGCCTTGCGGACGCTCTCGCCCTTCCCGTTGAAATATTCGGCGGTCTCGCCTTGCGGAACGTGGCGATAGACGCGATGCAAGACGCCGCTGAGCGTCAACCCGCCGAAGAGCAGGGCGCCGTCGCGGGCGACCCGGCCGATGTCGTCGCGAAACCGCTCGAACAACACTTCAAAGCCGTCGCCCGGCTGAAGATCGCGCTGGAAGTCCACGTCATAGCTGAACGCGCCGATGAGTTCGGCCAGGATGGAAGCGGGCACGCCTTGTTCGGCGGCCGCTTCGTAGAGGCTCGACCGAATCGCGCCTTTGACCAGCACGAAATCGCGCGACAGAACCTTGTCCAGTCCAAGGGCCGAGAACCGTCCATTGTCACGCCGCACGAGGCTGACGGTACGGTCGGCTCGGGCATCGAAGGCCGCACCCACCAGCGAGGAATCGCGGTCAGATGCGCCGGGTCCAAGGGTCAGCGTGATCTCTTGTCCGGGTTTGAGGTCGCGCGGGTTGTAAACTTCGCGCAACGCGCTGACCGCGTCATGAGCTTCGGCGCGCGATACGCCGACGCCCAGCAGGATGTCCATCAGCGTATCGCCCTTGCGAACCTGCAGGACACGGCGCGAATCCTCGGTCGCCTCGATTGTCGGCGCGGATCCGAATTCATCGGCGGCCGCGAGCGTCGCCGCGGATGGAAGAATCGGCGGCGGGGCCGGCCGATCGGCGGCCGGCAACGCGGGCAACACCTTCGCCGGCTCGGTCTTCACCTCATCCTTGGCGATAGGAACGGGTATTGTTGCCGGCGCCGTCTTGGCGATAAGCACGGCTTTGGTTGTGGGCGCGGATTTCGCCGATGACGCCTTCGCGGCCGAGGCGGCTTTTTTTACCGCGGCTGGCTTGGTTGGAGCTAAAGGCGCTGCATTGGCCTTTACCGGCGCGACCTTCGCCGGAGCCGCTGCGGGCGGGACCGCCCTGGCGGGCGCGACCGCGGGGGAAGAAACGGGCTTCGCCGATTTGACCTGGGTGGGCGCGACCGGCTTGCTCTTGGCCTTGGCATCGGTAGCCGCCGCCAGTGCGCTCCCGGAGTGGGTCGATCCTGGAATCGGGGATTGAGGGAGGATAAACGCCACAAACACCGCACATACGACTACGGCGCGCGACAAAATCGATGGAATCATTTCCCCCCGCATGCCTCTTCCCCGTCGGCGCGCCCCGCTCCGCTTGAACGCGGATTGAAATATTACGTAATGAATCGTGAACGCGCTCCTGCAAATTGCGGGTAAGCGGCTGGACTGTCAACCGATTTAGTTCCCGGTTCGGGATTTTTTCGGCTGCCTCGTCTAACCGAGGCCCATGATCCTGGCCCGGGCCGCTCGGTCGAACCGCGTCAAAGATTCTCCACAATCACCGCACTATATCGTCTTGCCGTGTAGACGGCGTCTCTCCCGTTCATTCGATCTTCAAATTGAAAAATGAAATCACGTCGCGCCGTCCTGCTCATCCTCGCGTTCGCCGGCATGCTGGCGCTGCTCGTCATCCGCCAAATCCAACAGGATTTGGCGACAACGCGAAATGACGTGAGGATCGCGTTGCCCGAAGGGCTGATCCCGAATCCCGCATACCACGCCCTGAAGATCGCGGTCGTCGGTGATTTGCACGTCGAAGACCGCCCGGCCGCTTTGGCGGCGTTGTCGGCGGTCGTCGAACAGATCCGCGCCGCGCAGCCGGACCTGGTGCTGCTTCTCGGCGATTATGCGCCGGGCGTGTGGTCGCGGCAGGACATCGACGGCCTCAGGCGCGCCGTCGCGCAACGGCTCGCCGCGCTGAAGGACGTGCCGCAAATCGCCGTTCTCGGGAATCACGACACCTGGACGGACGCCGATGGCTGGCAGCAGGCTTTCGGTCAACAGGGCATCGTCACGCTGGAAAACGAGACAATCGCGATAGAGACCCGCGTCGGGCCGGTCTGTGTTCGCGGGCTGGGCGATCGCATCAGTTGGCGCTTGCGCTATGTGCCCTTCCCGCCGGATTGCGCCACCGCTCTTCGGATCACGATCAGCCACGATCCGGCGGCGGCGTTCCTGCCGGAGGTCGCCGGGCTCGTCTTCGCGTCGCACACGCATTGCGGGCAGGTCAGTTTTCCCTGGCTCGGCCCGCTCTGGGTTCCAACCCCCGCACCGGCCGCCGCGCATTGCGGACTATACGAAGACGATCGGCGGGTCCTCTGGGTGACGTCCGGCGTGGGCACCAGCGTTCTGCCCATCCGCTTTGGCGCACCTTCGCAGTGGGATTTGGTGACTCTCGAAGGTCGCGGCCCAAGACACAAATGACCCTAGGATTTCCACTGGATTTCGCGAGTTGTTGAGTCCAAGGTCGACCAATGGACAATCGCAAACCCCGCGAGGAGTGGCTGAAAACGGTCCGCGCCGAGTGGTACAGGGTCATGCGGCCGCTGGGCAGTTGGGTCCCCTGGGACCTCGTTGGCGAGGTCCAATTGGACGAGATCGAGGTCGAGGATTACTTCCAACTCGCCGCCCGGCTCGACAGCCGCCACCTCAAGAACTGCCGCGTCGTCGCCGACCGCGTGGAGATGCTGGCCAGCCTGCCCAAAGGCGGAGTCGTCGCCGAGATCGGTACCGATAAGGGCGATTTCGCGAAAAAAATCCTATCGGTCTGCACGCCGCGCGAATTCGACGTCGTCGACAAATCGTTGCGGAATTTCCGCAGGGCGGATTTCGCCGACGCCATCGCCGCCGGCCGCGTCCGTATTCACGAAGCGGATTCGGTCACGGCCCTGCAATCCTTCCCCGACGGCCGCTTCGACTGGATTTATATCGACGCCGACCATTCCTACGAGGGCGTCAAACGCGACATCCTGGCCGCCAGCCGCAAGGTGAAAAAGAAAGACGGCCTGCTCGCGCTCAACGACTACATCTTCTGGTCGCACCGCGAACTCGTCACCTATGGGGTGGTCCAGGCGGTGAACGAGTTTTGCCTCGCCGAGGGCTGGGAAATCCTCTACCTGGCCCTGCATCCCGAGATGTACAATGACGTCGTGCTGCGGGCTATTCCTTGACGAACGGCCCGTCCGCGGGCTTCAGCATCAACCGCTCCACCCGTTTGCCCTCGATAAGGTGGGTCTTGAGGATTTCATCGATGTCGGCCTCGGTTTTGTAGGCGTACCACACGCCTTCCGGATAGATGACCATGTCCGGCCCCAGCTCGCAGCGATCGAGGCAGCCGGCGACATTGATGCGCACGGTCTTCAGACCGAGTTGCTTGGCTTTGGCCTTCATATAGTCGCGGAGCTTCACCGAGCCCTTCGCGCTGCAACAGCCGCGGGGATGGCCTTCCGGGCGAACATTGGTGCAGACGAAGACCTGCGCTTGGTAATAGGGCGCCGGGTCGGTGGGCAAAGACCGGCGGCCGGTTTTGGATTCGACATCCGCGCTCATCAGATCGATTTCCTCTTGGTTGGGAAAAATGCCGGTCGGTTTGGAAGCCCTACCCGCCCTATTGCACCATGCGCGGATACATCCGCGTTGCCACCGCGATCAAGCCGGCCGTCACCACAAAGAGGACGGCGAAATCCAAGGGCAGGCCAAAGGCGCTGACATCGCCCGCGATCATCAAGGTCCTTAGTCCGTCCACCTCGTAGGTCAGCGGATTGAGCGTGGACAACACCCGCAGCCATTCCGGCATGACGCTGAGCGGGTAAATGGCGTTGCTGGCGAAGAACAACGGCATCGTGATCACTTGGCCGAAACCCATGAAACGTTCGCGCGTCTTAACGATACAGGCGATGACCAGTGAAAACGTCGCGAACAGGGCCGAGCCGAGAAAGACGAAAACAACCACACCGGCGATGCTCAGCGGGTGAAGATCGATCGAAACGCCAAGCGCCAGCGAAACCAAATAGATGACGGCGGCCTGCGACAACCCCCGGATACCAGCGGAGGCGGCCTTGCCGATGACCAGAGCCGCGCGCGGCGCCGGGCTGACGAGATACCGGTGCAGGATGCCGAGATCGCGTTCCCAGATCGTCGCGATGCCATAGAAGATCGCGGCGAAGAGCACGCTTTGGGCGAGGATGCCCGGAGCCAGGAAATCCAAATAGGGGACTCCGGTGACACTCAAGCCCCGGATTTGGGCCATCACCTGACCGAAAATCAACAACCACAGGACGGGCTGCACGGCGCGCGTCAAAAGCTCCACCGGATCGTGGCGCAGCTTGCGCAGCTCCGAATCGACGATGGCGTGAACCAGCGTCAAAAAGTACAGCGGGCCCGCGCGCCGCCCGCTTTCAAGCGTGTTTGTGGGCGCTTTCGCGGGTACGGCGGATGTCACTGTAACTTCCCTCCTGCTCCTGCATTCCGGCTCCGGTCAAATTGGCGAAAACATCGTCCAGCGTGGCGTTGGGGCCGACCAAGGCCTTCAGTTCGGTCGCCGTCCCGATGCGTTCGATGCGGCCGCGGTGCATGACCGCGATGCGGTCGCACAGCTCGTCGGCCTCTTCCATGTAATGGGTGGTGATGAGCATCGTCGTTTGCATGTCTTCGCGCAGACGGCGGACATGATCCCACACCGAACGCCGCGCGACCGGATCGAGCCCGACCGTCGGTTCGTCCAGGAAAAGAACGGACGGGCGGTGCAGCATCGACTGCGCGATTTCGAGGCGGCGGATCATGCCGCCCGAATAATTCCCGGCCTGGCGTCCGGCGGCCTCGGTCAGGCCCATGACCGCGAGGGCGCGAGCGATGCGCGCCGCCCGCTCCGGGCGCGGAATATCGTAGAGCCGGGCCGACAGCAGCAGGCTTTCATATCCGGTCAAGGCCCGGTCCGCGGAGAGTTGCTGGGGCACATAACCGATGCGCCGGCGCACTTCCGCCGATTGGGTCTGCACGTCGAAACCGGCGACGGTGGCGCGGCCGGAGGTCGGCGGGGTCAGCGTCGTCAGCATCTTGATCAACGTGCTCTTGCCGGCGCCGTTGGGGCCGATCAGGCCGAAAATCTCTCCCGGATGCAGGGTCAGCAAGGCGCGGTCGACGGCGGCTAAGGCGCCGAATGTCTTGGTCAGATCAAAGGTCTGAACCGCGGCGGGGAGGTTTTCGGCCGTATCCGGCATGTCAGCCCACCACGGGCAGGGTTACGATTGCGTAGGCATGGGCGATCGTCCGGCCGAGCGTGGAATCGTGCATCTCGATTTCGAAACGATCGGCGGGCGCGATGCCGCCCTTGACCGCCATCGTGCCGCAAAACATGGCGCCGCCGGGGCCGAAAGCCTCCCCGCTCCCGGCGTAGCGCTCGATCAAATCCTCCGGCCGGCGCATGATCGACGCCTTGCCCTCCTGATAGACGCGGCGTTTGCCGTCGATGACGGCGTGGGCGCGCAGTTCGATGCTGTCCCAATGGTCGGCGATTTCGGAAAACCGCCACAGAACCGGCGCGATCGGTTTGGGGCAAAGCTGCTTGGAAAGCGCCACGCCCACGGTCTCGGCCGTCCGGTCTGTATGGTCGGAGCCGATTCCAACCCACAGCCCGTCATCCAGCGCCACCAGCACCGGCTCGACCTCGCCGCTCGTCATCGCGCCGGACACCTCGATGACATCGTCGGCGGTCAGGGCGGCGGCCGCGACGCGATAGAAGATCGGTGTTGCCGCCGGCCGTTTCACGCCCAGCGCGGCGAGCTCTTCGATATGCGCCTCCATCGCCGCGCGATTGCGTCCAGTCCAGCCGGCGATCACGAGGTGATCGACGCGGACGCGGCGGAGACCCGATCCGCCGCGGTCGATGCATTGAAAGGCCAGCCGGGCACCCGCCATTGACGGACCTAATTATTTACCGTTAGCATAAAGCTAATTTACAAAGCTTTTTGACAAAGGCAAGGAGGGTGGTGAGGTTGGCCGATTTTCCGCGCAACGCCGCGCCCTCGGCCCCGGCTCCGAGCCGCCCCGCCGCCGCGGAGATCGCGTCGGATATGAGCCTGCCACGCACGGTGTCGCGCGCGCCTCTGCTCCGGGGCGGATCGGATCGGGAATTTCGCCGGTTCGTGCATCGCCTTCTCGCCTTTTCGGCGCGCTTGGAGACCGTGCGTTCTCGATTTGGCGCCCATATCGGACTGACCGGCATCCAATACACCGCCTTGATCTCGGTGGCCCATCTGTCGCGCGATGGCGAAATCGGCGTGAAGCAGATCGCCGATCATCTCGGTCTCAGCGGGTCGTTCGCCACACTTGTCATCGGCCAACTCGTCCGCTTGGGCTTGGTCGACAAGGGTCCCCATGCGGCCGACCGGCGCCGCGTCCAGCTGACGGTGCCGCAGAAGGGCCTCGCCCTTCTGCGGCGGCTCGCCCCGGTGCAACGCCAGGTCAACGATGTGATGTTCGCGCCGCTGGACGGCGAGAAATTCCGCGCCTTGAACCAAATCCTGACCGATCTGTTGCGCAGCGGCGACGCCGCGGTTGACCTGGTGCGCTATCTGGCCGGCCGTGGCGGCGATCCGTCCCTCGATACCGCGCCCGTGTCGCGGTCGGCGCGATGAGCGACATTCTCGACCCACGCGCCTTGCGCGCCGCACTTGGGCATTTCGCCACCGGGGTGGCCGTGGTCACGGCATCGGCCGCATCCGGGCCGCCCATCGGCATGACCGTCAATTCCTTCAGCTCGGTGTCGCTCGATCCGCCCCTGATTTTGTTTAGCATCGACAAACGCGCCTTCAGCCTGGACGCCTTTCGCGCGGCGCACGGTTTCGCCGTTAATGTCCTGGCGGGGCACCAACGCGAACTGTCGTCCCGCTTTGCCCAGGCGCTCGGCGACAAATGGGTCGGCGTCGGCTATCACGTCGGCCATTACGGAGCGCCCTTGCTTCAAGGGGCGCTGGCCCATTTCGAATGTGTGCCCTGGGCCGATTACGACGGCGGCGATCATTTGATTTTCGTCTGCCGAATCCTGCGCTTCGCGCTGGTCGGCGGCGGCGACCCCCTGGTCTTTTTCGCCGGGCGCTACACCACGCTCGAACGCGTCGAACCGCCGCGGGAAGGCCATGACAACGGCACGCAGGACGGCGGAACGATCGACATGCGAGGACGGTCATGATCAGGAACGGCGACACCTACCGCGCTTCGCTGCGCGACGGTCGGCAGGTCTATCTCGACGGCGGCATCGTCGGCGACGTGACCCGCCATCCCGCCTATCGCAACGCGATTGCCTCCGCCGCCCGGCTCTATGAATTCCAGAGCCAACCGGGCAGCGCCGAGGTGATGACCTTCACCACGCCGGACACCCACCAGATCGCCAACCGTATCTGGGAATTGCCGCAAAGTTATGAACAGCTCCTCCTCCGCCGCCGGGCGCTGGAAGCGTGGGCGGAGCTGCATGCCGGGTTCCTCGGCCGGTCCCCCGACCATGTCGCATCCTGCATCGCCGGCATGTTCATGGGGATCGAGACCTTCGAGGCTTATGACCCCAAACGCGCCCGCGCCCTGGCCGAGTATTACCGCTATGCCCGCGACAACGACCTGTTCCTGACCTATGTCATCATCAATCCGCAGGCCGATCGTTCAAAGGCCGCGCATCAGCAACAGGGCGAATATCTGAGCGCGGGCGTGGTCGACGAAGACGCTTCGGGTCTCACCGTGCGCGGCGCCAAGATGCTGGCGACCAGCGGCATCATGGCCAACGAGATCTTCGTCACCTGTATTCAGCCGCTACAGCGCGGCGACGAAAAACACGCCTTGTCCTTCGCCGTGCCGATGAACGCCAAGGGCTTGAAAATCCTGTCGCGTAAATCTTACGAGGCCGCCGCCGACAATACCTTCGACAGCCCGATGTCGAGCCGCTTCGACGAAAACGACGCCTTGATCTATTTCGACGACGTCAAGGTGCCCTGGGAACGCGTCTTCGTCGATCGCAGCATCGAGATGTGCCAGAAGCAGTTCCACGCGACGCCGGCGCATGTCTATCAAAACTACCAGGCGCAGGTGAGGCTGGCGGTGAAAGCCCGGTTCCTCGCCGGCATCGCGCGCCGTATCGCCGAAATCAACGGCATCGTGAACATGCCGCAGGTCCGGGAGATGCTCGGACAATTCGCCGCCGAAGTCGCGCTGGTCTCGGCCATGGTGGCGGCGATGGAAGCGAAGGGCGCCATGCAGGGCCGTTATTTCGTGCCCGATCGACACACGCTTTACGCCGCGCAGGTGTTGACCCAGCAGCTTTATGGAAAGCTGATCATGACCCTGCGCGAGTTGGCCGGAGGCGGCATGATCATGCTGCCGTCGCATGTGCGCGACTTCGCCAACCCGGAAATGGCGGAGCTGATCGGCAAGACCCAACAATCGCCCGCCGCCAACGCACGCGACAAGGTGAAGTTCTATCGCCTGGCCTGGGACGTCGTGGGTTCGGAATTCGCCTCGCGCCACACCCAATACGAAATGTTCTACGCCGGCGCCCAGTTCGTGACCAAAGGCCATTCCTTCCGCACCTTCGACTGGGCGGGGGCGACGGGCATGGTCGACAGAATTCTGGGTGAATACGATCTCGACGGCGAGTTGGCGAAGCTTGCCGCCCCGCCCGCGAAGCGGGCTGGGTTCCGGATCGGTCGGGCTCCGCCCGACGGGGCGGCAGAGTAGAGGCGAGGTTTCAGATGGCGGTCAACAAGGCGCATGATGAATTTCATTCCCTCGATCTCGATTCGGGGTGGGGGGTTCCGCCCGGTTATCCGGCGGGCATTCAGCAGAAAATCCTCGCCGGCGCCCTGGACGAAACCAAGAAACGCGGGAGCCGCACGCGGTTGTTGCGGTTCCTTCCCGGCGTCTACACCACAGCACCTTTCGTCCACGATTATTGGGAAGAAGTCTATCTGATGAGCGGGGATCTGGTTGTCGGCAACGACGCCAAAGGCAAAGGCGGCCAATCCTTTTCTCCCAACACCTACGCCTGTCGGCCTCCCGGCGCCGCGCACGGCCCGTTCCGGTCGGACGGCGGATGCCTGCTTCTCGAAATCCACTATTACGATCCGGTCTAGGCTGACAAGAACGCGTCGAGGAGACGAGGGGGACGGCATCGTGAACACCGCGGTTCTTGGATTCGGACGGGGAGGGTTTTGGCAAGGACGTCGCCAGTTCCTGCTGCCCGGCTTCGTTATCGCCATCACACTCTTGCTCATCCTGCTCCCGCTCGGCCTGATGCTCCTCTTCAGCTTCCGGGACGGGACGCCTTGGAACCCGGGCGAGCTGACCCTCGATAATTACGTCGACGCCTATACCGACGACGACACCCTCGTGGTTTTCGGCAACACCCTGGTGTTGGGCGTGGCCAGCACGATCATCTCCATGGCCGTCGCCATTGTCTTCGCCTTCCTGACCGAACGCACCGACCTGCCTTATCGCAACGTCGCCTGGGGTCTCATGCTCGTTCCCATCGCGATGCCGGGGCTGTTGTTCGCCGTGGCGTGGACGATCTTGCTCAGCCCGCGCATCGGCATTTTCAATGTTTGGCTGCGCGAATTCGCGGGCCTGTTCGGATTCGAACCCACCGAAGGGCCCTTCAATATCTACACGATGACCGGAATGATCGTGCTGGAGGGTCTGCGCGGCGTCACCACGGCCTTCCTCATCATCGTCGGCGCCTTCCGCGCGATGGACCCGAGCCTGGAGGAAGCCGCACGCACCTCCGGGGCATCGAGCGCGACCACCTTTTTCCGCGTGTCGCTGCCGGTGCTGACTCCGGCGCTCCTCGCCGCCACGATGTACAGCTTCATGACCCATTTGGAATCGCTGGAGATTCCGATCGTCCTTGGGCTTCCGGCCAGGGTCTACGTTTTCCCGACCTATATCTACTTCACGACACAGCGTTATACGCCGCCGGAATACGGCCTGGCGGCGGCGCTGGGCGCTACCTTCCTCGTCATCAGCATCATCCTCGTTTATTGGTATCGGCGGATCGTCGGGCAGAGCAACCGCTTTGCCACCGTGACCGGAAAGGGCTACCGGCCGCGAGTCATTCCGCTCGGGCGCTGGCGCATCCCGCTGTTCATTCTGTTCTGTGTTTTCTTCATGTTGACCATCGGCGCGCCGGCCTTGGCTTTGCTGTGGAGTTCGTTCCTGCCGATCCCGATGGCCCCGTCCTGGGACCTGATCGACAGCCTCACGCTCCGCAACTACACGCGCGTGTTGGCCGACAAGGCGGTGTGGGGGGCGTTGTGGAACACCGTTCTCATTTCCGTGGGCGCGGCCACGTTGACCATGGCTTTGGCCGTGACCACGGCATGGGTGGTGGTGCGCCTCAAATCGCGCTGGGCCGGCGTGCTCGACGCGGTTGCCTTTCTGCCGCATTCGCTGCCCGGCATCGTGATCGGCATATCGCTGATCTTCCTGGTCATCCAGCCGCCCTTCGACCAGCTCCAGCTTTATGGTTCGCTCACCGTCGTCATCCTGGGCTTGACGATCAGCTACCTGTCATTCGGCTGCCGCATGATGTCGGCGGCTTTGTCCCAGATCCAATCCGAACTGGAGGAGGCCGCCACCGCGTCCGGCGCCAAATGGCGCGTAACGATGCAGCGGATCGTGCTGCCGTTGCTTCTGCCGGGACTGGTCGGCGGCTGGATTTGGGTGGTGACCCACGCGTTGCGAAATTTCTCGATTCCGCTGTTGCTGAGTTCGCGCGAGAACAAGGTCATCTCGGTCCTGATGTGGCATACCTGGGACGACGGCGCCCCCGGCAAGACCGCGGCGATCGGGGTCGGGCTGATACTGGCGCTTGGCATCTTCACGGTGGGCGGACGCTGGCTCGTCAGCCGCCTCGGCCGCCAGCAGGAAAGCTGACTCCCTCCCCTCCGGCGAAGGCCGAGTAAGCCGGAGTCAAGCCGCCACGCCGTGGCCTAATTTATGAGGTGGCAGCGATCGGCGGGGATATGGACGAAAACCCGTTCCCCGGCCGCGAAGGGCTCGTACGGATTGAAGCTGACGCGCAACCGGTGCTGCTTGATCTCGACTTCGCCGTCGATGAAGGTGCCGAGGAAGGTGACGCGCCGCACAATGCCCTCGAAGAGATTCTCGGTCGTCGCCGGCCGTTCGCGGCTGCACATGACCGCCTCCGGGCGAATGGCGACGGTGGCATCGGCCTGACCGCTGACATGTTCGTCGCGTAGCGCGATCACGCCCATCGCCGTCTCCACATGAACGGTGGGCCCGGCGCGCACAATCCGTCCCGCGATCGTGTTGGCGATGCCGAGGAACGACGCCACGCGTTTGTCCATGGTCTTGGCATAGACCTCTTGCGGATGGCCGAGTTCGACGATCAAGCCGTCCATGATGACGCCGATGCGGTCGGACAGGGACAAAGCCTCGAGCTGATCGTGGGTGACGAAAAGCGAGGTAATGGACAAAGACCGCGTCAGTTCCTTGAGTTCGAACCGCATTTCCTCGCGCAGTTTGGCGTCGAGATTCGACAAAGGCTCGTCGAGCAGGAGCAGCTTCGGATGGCGCACAAGCGCGCGCGCCAGCGCCACGCGCTGTTGCTGCCCGCCGGAAAGCTGTGTCGCCGGGCGATCGGCGTAGTCTTCCATCTGGACCTGACGCAGGGCCTCACGCACCGAATCCCGAATCGCGGCTCGCGACAGCTTGTCGCCGCGATGCCCGTATTGAAGCGGGAACGCGACGTTCTGAAACACCGTCATATGGGGCCAGATCGCATAAGACTGGAAGACCATGCCGATGGGCCGCTGATCGGCGGGCACGCGGATTCCTCGGGCTGAGGAATAGACGCACTGGCCGTCGATGTGGATTTCACCGCTTTCGGGATGTTCCAGACCGGCGACGCAGCGCATGGCCGTGCTCTTGCCGGATCCGCTCGGCCCCAGCAACGTGAAAAAGGTCCCCGCCGACACTTCGAATCCGACGCCGCGCAGTGCCGCCACCTTCCCGCGGTCCAGGGAATAGGTTTTCTTGAGGTCGACGATCCTCAGCACGTGGAATTTCCCTCGCCTTGACCCAAGCCGTCCGGCTACGCCATCAGTCGGCCTCGGCCACGACGGCAACCGCTTCCATCTCGACCAACATATCGGGGTTCTTGAGCTGCACATATGCGGACGACCGCGCCGGCAACGGCTCGGGCATCAATTCGCGGTAGACATCGTTGAAGGCGGGCGCGTCTTCCGGATTGCGCAGGAACACCGTGACCTTCACCACGTCGGCGAGCGAGGCTCCGGCTTCTTCCAATATCGCGCCGATATTGCCGATGCAGCGCCGCGCCTGATCGCGGATGTCGCCCATCTTCCCGGTTTCCCGGTTGCGCCCCGCCTGACCGGAGGTGAACACCATGTTGCCGACCCGGATCGC
>SHVT01000037.1 GCA_009694125.1 Rhodospirillaceae bacterium
CCTCACGCATCTTGAGGAGCGCGTCGATGCGGCAATCGATGCTCAAATAATAATGCGGGACGGTCTGTTTGGCCTCGGTCAGCCGCCGCGCGATGACCCGGCGCATCGTGCTGTGCGGGACGAGCCGATACGCCGGCAACCCACCGTCGGCCTCGGATCGAACGACCGCGGCCATCGGAGCGTGCGATCGCCGCGCGGCTTCGACATCGGCTTTTACGATGCGTCCATGCGGCCCGCTGCCCTTGATGGCGGCGAGATCGATTCTGGCTTGCGCGGCCAGCCGTCGGGCAAGAGGACTCGCAGCGATGCGGCCGCCGGCCGCCGGAGGCGGCGCGGGCACCTGCACCGGCGCCTTGGACGCCGCAACGGGGGGCAGGGCCGCAGGAGCGGCAGCCGCGGGCGCAGCGCTCGCCAGCGCCGATTTATCCTCACCTTCGCGCAGCAGCACGGCGATCACCGCGTTGACCTTGACGCCCTGCGCGCCGGCGGGAACCAGGATCTTGCCCAGCGTCCCCTCATCCACGGCCTCGACTTCCATCGTCGCCTTGTCGGTCTCGATTTCGGCAAGCACCTCGCCCGCCTTGACCGATTGGCCTTCCTGCTTGTGCCATTTCACCAGGTTGCCCTCGGTCATGGTCGGCGACAGCGCGGGCATGAGAATCTCGATCGGCATGGAACGACCCGGTGATGAGCGATCTTCGTGCAGATCCGCCGATGACGCCGGCCGGCGCCGTCAGCGTCGATAACAAACGGCCTTCGCGGCGGCGACGATCTGCTCCACCTGCGGCAAGGCCAGTTTTTCGAGATTGGCGGCATAAGGCATGGGAACATCGACGCCGGTCAAACGCGTCACCGGTGCGTCGAGATCGTCGAAAGCCTGTTCCATCATCAGCGCGGCCAGCTCAGCGCCGATGCCCGCGAAAGGCCAGCCCTCCTCGATCGTCACCAGCCGATTGGTTTTTTTGACAGACGCAACGATGGTAGCGGTGTCGAGCGGCCGCAAACTGCGTAGATCGATGATTTCCGCGTCGATGCCTTCGGCTACCAATTGCTCGGCCGCTTTCAACGCCGTTCCGACCATTAGGGAGAACGCGGCGATCGTGACATGAGCGCCCGCGCGCGCGATCCGGGCCTTGCCGATGGGCACGAGATGTTCGGGGCCGGTGGGCACGTCGAAGCTCTGCCCATACAGCATTTCGTGTTCGAGGAAGATGACGGGGTTGGGATCGCGGATCGCCGATTTGAGCAAACCCTTGGCATCGGCCGCGCTGTAGGGAGCAACGACCTTCAGCCCCGGGCAATGTGCGTACCAGCTCGCGAAACATTGCGAATGTTGCGCCGCCACGCGCGAAGCCGCGCCGTTCGGACCGCGGAAGACAATCGGGCAATCCATCTGACCACCGGACATGTAGCGGGTCTTGGCGGCCGAATTGATGATCTGGTCGATGGCCTGCATGGCGAAGTTGAAGGTCATGAATTCGACGATCGGGCGCAACCCTGCGAAGGCGGCGCCAACGCCGAGCCCGGCGAATCCCATTTCGGTGATCGGCGTGTCGACGACGCGCTTTTTGCCGAATTCCTCGAGCAGACCTTGGCTTACCTTATACGCGCCCTGATATTCCGCGACCTCCTCGCCCATCAGGAAAACATTGGGGTCGCGCCGCATTTCCTCGGCCATGGCGTCACGGAGGGCTTCACGCACGGTCAACATCGCGGTTTCACCGGGCACATTCGGCACGGCGGCTGGCGGGGCTTGCAGCACGGGCCTTCCGGGTGAAGGTGAAAAAAGGGCTTTTGCGGTCGCTGGCGGCGCTGGCGGGAACTCCGGTCTGCTCGCCGCCGCCGTTGGGGCCGTCGCCGCCGCGCCCGTCGCAAGCCGTGCGATCGGCGTGTTGACCTTCACGCCCTCGGTGCCGGCGGCGACTAAGATTTCGGCGAGGGTGCCTTCATCGGCCGCCTCCAACTCCATGGTTGCCTTATCGGTCTCGATCTCGGCGAGAACGTCACCCGGCTTTACTTTGTCGCCGGCATTCTTCAGCCAGCGCGAGAGTTTTCCTTCTTTCATCGTCGGCGACATGGCCGGCATCAGGACTTCGATCGGTCTCTGCACGCGTGCGCCCTCAAGTCTCGATCAAGGCATCGGTGTGGAGTTCCGATTGATCGGGCTCCGCGCTATTCTGCGCGAATTCGGCGGCCGCCAGGACAATGTCGCGCACTTCCTTATCGATTTTCTTGAGTCCGGCTTCGTCGACGACGCCGCCTTCGATCAGCAACTTTCCGACGCGATCGATGGGGTCGCGTTCCTGCCGCATGCGATCCAATTCCTCCTTCGCCCGATACTTCGCGGGGTCGGACATCGAATGGCCGCGATAACGGTAGGTCTTCATCTCCAAAATATACGGACCCTTACCGGCGCGAGCATGGGCGACGGCTTCGTCCGCCGCGGCGCGAACCGCCAGCACATCCATGCCGTCCACCGGTTTGCCGGGGATGCCATGGGCGCCGCCGCGTGTGTACAGATCGATCGTCGCCGATGCGCGCTCGACCGAAGTACCCATCCCGTATTTGTTGTTTTCGATGACATAGACGACGGGCAGCCTCCAGAGAGAAGCCATGTTGAAGGATTCGTAGACCTGGCCTTGATTGGCGGCACCGTCACCGAAAAACGTGATCGAGACGCGGCTATTGGCACGATAGCCGTGGGCGAAGGCAAGGCCGGTGCCGATCGGCACCTGCGCCCCAACGATGCCATGGCCTCCGAAAAAATTCTTCTCGCGGCTGAACATGTGCATCGAGCCGCCCTTGCCCTTGGAGTAACCGCCGCGCCGGCCGGTTAGTTCCGCGAGGACACCGTTCGGGTCCATGCCCGCCGCCAGCATCTGCCCATGATCGCGATAACTGGTGACCACGGTATCGCCTTCTTCGAGCGCCGCCTGGACGCCGACGACGACGGCCTCCTGTCCGATATAGAGGTGGCAGAATCCGCCGATCAGCCCCATGCCATACATCTGACCGGCACGTTCCTCGAAACGGCGGATCATGAGCATGTCACGGTAATAGCGCAGCAGAACCTGCGGCGAAGGACTTGCCACGCCAGTCTCGCCCGCAGTTTTGCGCTTGGTTGTGGCCATTCTCCCCCGCCGCGTGCCGAGTTTTGCCTGGAAAACGGAGCCTCGATGGTTGATAGGCGGAAACACACCCCTTGGCAAGCGATGTCGGCGCTAAGGGACTATGTTGCATAGCAATATTGCAACCCATGCAGGGCTTGTTTCGCTGGCGCCCGGTCGCGGCGACACTCACGGAATCGCGGCCGCTGTTTCGCGGCTCGCGGTTTTCGGGTATTGAACCCCGGTATGGGCGAGAGTGAAGCAAAGTCGCCACCGCGCGGGGCGATGACATGATCCGCGCTCCCAAGGATGCTGGCGCCGGCCTCCTTCTCATCGCGATCGGTGCAATCTCGGCCTGGCAGAGCGCCAACCTGACCGCCGGCACCTTGCGGCAAATCGGCCCAGGCATGTTGCCTAGATTTCTCGCCACCGCGACCGTCCTTTGCGGTCTTGCCGTGTTTCTCACTGCTCTCCGGAACGCGGGAGAAAGGTTGGCGGCGTTCTCGGTTCGCGGTCCGGTCCTTATCCTGGGCGCCGCCATCGTATTCGGCTTCGCGGTTCGCCCGCTGGGCGTCGCGGTCGCAGCACCGCTCACATTGATCTTGAGTACCCTGGCCAGCCCCGAAACACGCTGGCGCGAAGCCCTGATCTTTTGCGGCGCGATGACGGCGTTTTGCCTGCTGTTGTTCAAGGCCCTGCTTGGCCTGCCCATTCCGATCGCGCCTTGGCTGATCGGTTATTGAGTCCGATTCATGGGCGACCTCATTACCAATCTCAGCCTCGGATTCGCGACGGCCCTGTCACTTCAGAATGTAGCCTTCTGCTTTTTCGGCTGCCTGCTCGGCACACTTGTCGGCGTGCTTCCGGGCGTCGGTCCGATCGCCACCATAGCGATGCTGCTGCCGTTCACTTTCCATCTCGATCCGACGGCGGCGCTTATCATGCTCGCGGGGATCTACTACGGCGCGCAATATGGCGGCTCCACAACCGCCATTCTGGTCAACATTCCGGGTGAGGCGACCTCCGTCGTCACCGTGCTCGACGGACACCAGATGGCGCGGCAGGGCCGAGCCGGTGTGGCACTCGGAGTTGCTGCGCTCGCCTCATTTTTCGCAGGCACCGTATCGACTTTGGTCATTGCCGCGCTTGGAGTACCGCTGACCCGGCTCGCCATGTTGTTCGGCCCAGCCGAATATTTCTCATTGATGTTTCTAGGCCTTGCCTTCGCCGTGGTTCTCGCGCGCGGCTCGGTCCTGAAGGCGATCGCCATGGTCGTCCTGGGCGTACTGCTCTCAACCGTCGGCGCGGATCTCGAAACCGGAGAAGAACGCCTCACCTTCGGCGTCGCCGATCTCTCCTCCGGAATCGATTTCCCGGTGCTGGCGATGGGTCTGTTCGGGTTTGCGGAAATCCTGCGCAATCTCGAAACAGAGCAGTCCCGCGATGTCGTCCATCGGGCCATCGGCCGTCTTCTCCCGTCTTGGGAGGAATTGAAGCAGAGCGCCTTGCCCATCCTTCGCGGCACCGGACTAGGCGCGATCCTTGGAATATTGCCGGGCAATGGCGCCGTCCTGGGGCCATTCGCCTCCTATTCCTTGGAAAAGAAGATCGCCGCCGATCCGTCGCGATTCGGCCGCGGCGCGATCGAAGGCGTCGCCGGGCCCGAGGCCGCCAACAACGCCGGCGCCCAGACTGCCTTCATTCCGCTGCTCACCCTTGGCATACCGCCGAACGCGGTCATGGCATTGATGGTCGGCGCCATGACCATTCACGGGATCATTCCCGGTCCCCTGGTCATGACCAAGCGGCCGGACCTGTTCTGGGGAATGATCGCCAGCATGTGGATCGGCAATCTGATGCTGCTGATCATCAACCTTCCCCTGATCGGAATTTGGGTGCGCCTGTTGAAGGTGCCCTACCGCCTGATGTTTCCCGGGATACTGATTTTCTGTTGCATCGGCGTCTATTCGATCAACAACAGCCCGACGGACGTGTTGTTGGCGGCGGCCTTCGGTTTTCTCGGTTATTGCCTGCACAAATTCGGCTTCGAGCCGGCGCCTCTGCTGCTCGCTTTCGTCCTCGGGAAGTTGCTGGAGGAAAAACTTAGGCAGGCTCTCATCTTGTCGCGCGGCGACTTCATGACTTTCATCGAACGCCCGGTCTCCGGCGTGCTTATCGTGCTCGCCTTCACGGTTCTTGCGCTTGCCATCCTGCCGGCGGTGCGGCGCGGACGCCAACAGGCTTTTCACGACTGAAAGCGGACGTTATGCTTTCCCCGACCGTCGCGCGGCCAAACAACGACGGCTCTCCGGGAGGTTGGAAACCATGAAGAGAATTCTCATCGCGCTTGCCACGATCGCCTTTTCGGCCAGTATGGCCGAGGCCCAGAACTACCCGACCCGACCGATCACCGTGATCGTGCCCTTTGCCGCGGGCGGGCCCACCGATGTGATCGCGCGGATCGTCGGCGACAACATGTCGAAGACACTCGGCCAACAGCTTGTCATCGAAAACGTGGCCGGCGCCGGCGGCACAACCGGCATCACGCGCGGCGCCCAGGCACCGGCCGACGGCTACACGATCATGATGGGGCACATGGGCACACATGGCGCGGCGCCGGCCCTTTATCCCAATTTGAAATACGATCCGACGAGCGATTTCGCGCCCATCGGCATGGCCGCGGGCACGCCCATTCTGATTGTTTCGAAGAAGGCGCTGCCGCCAAAAGATTTGAAGGAGTTCGTCGAATACCTGAAGGCCAACGGCCCCAAACTCAACGAGGCCCATGCCGGCCTTGGCTCGGTTTCCCACACCACCTGCACGATGCTCAACGTGCAGCTCGGTATCAAACCTGCCCTGGTCACCTATACCGGCACCGGTCCCGCTTTGAACGATCTTGTGAGCGGACAGGTCGATTACATGTGCGACCAGATCGTCAACCTTGTCGAACAGGTCAAAGCCGGCACAATCAAGGCCTATGCCATCGCCATGGCCGAACGTTCGCCGGCGCTGCCCAACGTGCCGACGACGAAAGAGGCTGGTCTGCCTGAATTTCAGGTGACCGCGTGGAATGCGTTGTTTGCACCCAAAGGCACGCCAAAGGCGATCGTCGACAGGCTCAATGACGCCCTGGTTAAGGCGCTTGACGACCCCGACACGCGCAAGCGGCTGCTCGATCTTGGCGGCGTCATCTCGGATAGGGCCGGCCGTTCGCCGGCGGCGCTCGCCGAACTGGTGAAAAGCGAAGTCGCCCGGTGGACGCCGATCTTGAAGGCCGCGGGCGTCACCGCAAATTAGGCGCGATCCTATTCGCCGAGGTCGTTGTTCCTCGGATAGAGGACGACGACCTCGCTCGAGTGTAAGTAGTTGAGGACAAGCCTCGCTCGTTCTTCCAACAGATCGGGGTCGAGGTGGTCGGCCCGGAGCAGCGAGACGCGGCGTTCGAGCGCCGCGCGCTCGGCCGACAGCGCATTCAACGAATCCCGCGCCATCTTGATTTGGCCTTGAAGCTGCTGCCACGCCACGATGCCGCGGTCGCCCTCTACGCTGTGGTAGAGGAAATAGGCCACGACGCAAAAACCGAGAACCGGTCCGACGACGTAGCGAAAGCGGTGGCGAAGTTCGGCAAGGATCAGCACCGGGCCAACGAATCACAGACCGGCGGCGGCGTCAACCCTTGCGACTCGGCGGGATTCCTTGGATTCGCCCAGGTGGCTAGCGGTTGAGCGCCCCGCTCCCGGCAAATCGCGCAGCGGGCCCCAATATCTCCTCAATTCGCAGGAGCTGATTATATTTGGCAACGCGGTCGGACCGCGACGGCGCGCCCGCCTTGATCAGACCGCAGTTCGTTGCCACCGCCAAATCGGCGATCGTCGCATCCTCGGTTTCGCCGGAGCGGTGAGACATGACCGCGGCATAAGCGGCACGGTGGGCCATGGCGACCGTCTCCAGGGTCTCGGTCAGGGTCCCGATTTGGTTGACCTTAACGAGCACGGCATTACCAATGCCGCGGGCGATGCCTTCGGCCAGCCGCTTCGGGTTGGTCACGAACAGGTCGTCGCCGATCAGCTTCACCTTTTTTCCCAGAGCGTCGGTTAATGCCTTCCAGCCGGACCAGTCGTCTTCTGCCATGCCGTCTTCGATGGAAACGATCGGGAAGCGGCCGACAAGGTCTTCGTAATAACGAATCAGACCGGCGGCATCCAAGTTGCGCCCCTCGCCAGCCAAATTGTACCGCCCCGTCTCGAAAAGTTCGGTAGCGGCCACGTCGAGACCGATGACAACATCCTCGCCCGGTCGAAAACCCGCGGCTTCGATGGCCTTCACGATGAAGCCGAGCGCCTCGTCGGAACTGGATAGATTGGGCGCGAAGCCGCCTTCATCGCCGACATTCGTCAGATGCCCCGCATCCTTTAGCCGGCGCCGCAGCGTGTGAAACACTTCGGCGCCGACGCGCAAGGCGTCCTGCATCGTGGACGCGCCGACCGGCAGGATCATGAATTCCTGAACGTCGATCGGGTTGTCGGCATGGGCGCCGCCATTGATGATGTTCATCATCGGCACCGGCAGGATGCAAGCGTTGACCCCGCCCACGTAGCGATAGAGCGGGACATCGTGCGCCGCCGCCGCGGCCTTGGCCAAAGCCAGGCTGATCCCGAGTATGGCGTTAGCACCCAGCCTCGACTTGTTCGGTGTGCCGTCCAGGCCGATCATGACGCGGTCGATCGCCACTTGATCTTCGGCGTCCATTCCCGACAACGCGTCGAACAACTCGCCGTTGACCGCATCGACGGCCTGCCGCACGCCTTTGCCCAGATAACGCGACCCGCCGTCACGCCTCTCGACAGCCTCGTGCGCCCCGGTGGATACGCCGGAGGGAACGGCGGCCCGACCGCGCGAACCGTCTTCGAGAACGACGTCGACCTCGACGGTAGGGTTGCCGCGGCTGTCGAGGATTTCTCGGGCGCGGATATCGACTATTGCCGTCATCGTCTTTCATTTCCTGCTTTGGTTTTCGTAATCAGGCGAGGCGGAGCGGCGGCCTTGCCTTCGCCAGCCTGTCGAATTCCATCAATTCGGACAAGATTTGCGGCATCGCTTTTAGCGGGACCATGTTTGGGCCGTCCGAGGGTGCGCGGTCGGGATCGGGATGCGTTTCCATGAACACGGCGGCCACCCCGATGGCAACAGCCGCACGCGCCAATACCTGAACGAATTGGCGTTGTCCGCCGCTTTTGCCGCCTTGGCCGCCCGGCTGTTGCACCGAGTGCGTCGCATCGAACACGACCGGACAACCGGTTTCGGCCAGGATCGGCAGCGACCGCATGTCCGAAACAAGCGTGTTGTATCCGAAACTGGCGCCCCGTTCGCAGACCAGGACGTTGAGATTGCCGGTCGCCTCTACTTTGCGGACGACATGCTGCATGTCCCACGGCGCCAGAAATTGGCCTTTCTTGACGTTGACCGCACGTCCCGTCTCCCCCGCGGCCACGAGAAGATCGGTCTGCCGGCACAGAAAGGCCGGGATTTGCAGAACGTCGACCGCTTCCGCCGTGGGCTTGCATTGGTCAGCCGCGTGGACATCGGTCAAGACCGGGCAGCCATACCGCTCCCGAATCTCGGCGAGGATTGGCAGGCCCTGGCCCATGCCGATGCCGCGGTCGCCATCGAGGCTCGTGCGGTTCGCCTTATCGAAGGAAGTCTTGTAGATCAGCCCGATGCCGAGCCGATTGGTCAATTCGACCAGGGCGTGGCTGACCTCCATCGCATGAGCCCGGCTTTCCAGCGCACAAGGGCCCGCGATGAGCGTCAGTGGGCGGTCGTTGGCGAGCGTCAAATTGCCGATGCGGACGGTCCGTGGGGGGATCATGGGCGCCGGCTCTATACCAGGCGGCTCTGATCGACCGCGGCCTTGACGAAGGACGTGAACAGCGGATGGGGATCGAAGGGCTTCGATCTAAGTTCGGGATGAAACTGCACGCCAATGAACCAGGGATGGTCCGGAATTTCGACGATTTCCGGGAGTTGACCATCCGGCGACATGCCGGAAAAGACGAGCCCGTGGCGTTCGAGCCGCTCCTTGTAATTGATATTCACTTCATAGCGGTGGCGGTGGCGTTCGCGGATCCGCGCCGCGCCGTAAATTTGCGCAACCCGGCTGTTGGCCTTTAGATCGCACTCAAAGCCGCCGAGGCGCATGGTGCCGCCGAGATTGTCACCCACCGACCGGCGTTCGAGGGCGTTTCCGCGCACCCATTCTGTGAGCAATCCAACCACCGGCTCGCGCGTGGGCCCGAATTCGGTCGAGCTCGCACCCTCAATCCCGGCGAGATCGCGTGCCGCTTCGATGACCGCCATCTGCATTCCAAAACAGATGCCAAAATACGGCACGCGGCGCTCGCGCGCATACCGAACGGCCGCAATCTTGCCCTCCGAACCGCGCTGGCCGAAGCCACCCGGCACGAGGACCGCATGTGCGCTCGCGAGCGATTCCGCGTTGGCGCCGCCATTGCCGAAATTGTCCGCTTCCATCCAATTCAGCTTGACGCGGACGTTGTTGGCGATGCCGCCATGCGTCAACGCCTCAACCAAGGATTTGTAGGCGTCCAACAGGTTCGTGTACTTGCCGACGATGGCGATTTGCACCTCGCCCTCCGGCTGGATCACCCGCTTCTCGATGTCGGTCCACCGCGACAAATCCGGCTTCTGCGTCGTCGCGTCGATCCCGAAATGCCGCAACACTTCGCGGTCGAACCCTTCTTCGTGATAGCGCAACGGCACTTCGTAGATGGTGCGGGCGTCGAGTGCCGGGATGACAGCAGCCTCGCGGATGTTGCAGAACAACGCGATCTTCTTGCGCGAGGACACCGGAATTTCCCGCTCGCATCGGCAGAGAAGAATGTCCGGCTGAATCCCAACGCCGAGCAGCTCCTTTACCGAATGTTGGGTCGGCTTGGTCTTCAGTTCGCCGGCCGACGGAATATAGGGAACCAGCGTGAGATGGACGAACAATGTCCGTTCGCGGCCGAGTTCGTTGCCAAGCTGACGGATGGATTCCAGAAACGGCAGGCTTTCGATGTCGCCGACGGTGCCGCCGATCTCGCACAGTACAAAATCGGCGTCGCCGACATCGGCGGTGATGAACTCCTTGATCGCGTCGGTGACATGCGGAATCACCTGCACGGTCGCGCCCAGATAGTCGCCGCGTCTTTCCCGTGCGATCACCGACGAATAGATGCGTCCGGTCGTGATGTTGTCGCTCTGGCGGGAGGCTACGCCGGTAAACCGCTCGTAATGGCCGAGATCGAGATCGGTCTCCGCGCCGTCATCGGTGACGTAGACCTCGCCATGCTGGTAGGGGCTCATCGTCCCCGGATCGACATTGATGTAGGGATCGAGTTTGCGCAGCCGTACTTTATAGCCGCGGGCTTGGAGGAGCGCCCCCAGCGCCGCCGAAGCCAACCCCTTGCCCAGTGAGGAAACCACGCCGCCCGTGATGAAGATGAAGCGCGCCATGGACCCTCAATCTACAGCAAAGCCGCCCATCCCCGAAAGCGAAACGGGCTCTCGGGGTGCAAAGTAGCGGTTCAAGGAGGGGTTGGCGCGGTCGGCGCTGAAGGCGCGGCGGGGATGGACGGCGCTGCTGGCTGCCCGGTCGCAGATGTCGGCGGGTCGACGATCGATCGTGGCCGGTTTTCCGCCCCTCCGCCGCCCAAAATGGCGAGCACCAGGCTGGTCAGCATAAAACAACCGGCAAGGACAGCGGTGACCCGGGTCAACAGATTGGTGGTTCCCCGCGTGGTCATCAGGCCGCCGGTCGCGCCGCCGCCGATGCCCAAACCGCCGCCTTCGCTGCGCTGAATCAATACGACAACGATCATGGCGAGGGCGATGATCAGGTGGATGACCAATAATATCGTTGTCATCTTCGGTTCAATTCCTCATGAACTAGGGTGTTGTCTCACTTAAAGCGCGGGGGTCGTCTGCCGAACCGGACAGGCCCGGATAATCGCGCAAAATTCCTCCGCTGTCAGGCTGGCACCGCCGACGAGCGCGCCATCGACATCTTTCACGGCGAGAATATCGAGGGCATTGGTGCCCTTAACCGAGCCGCCATAGAGAATTTTCGCCCGACCGGATTCGGCGACATGGCGCGCCAAACCGAGCCGAATATGGGCGTGGGCCTCCGCGATTTCGGCCTGAGTTGCGGTTCGGCCGGTGCCGATGGCCCATACCGGCTCGTAGGCGATCACGGTATTGGCAGCCGTCGCGCCTTTCGGGATCGATCCCGTCATCTGCCGGGAGAGCACATGCAGCGTCATTCCCGCATCCCGCTCTTTCTCCGTTTCGCCGACACAAATGATGGCAACCAGGCCGGCCGCATGCGCGGCTTCGGCCTTTGCCTTCACCGTTTCATCGGACTCCCCATGCAAAGTGCGCCTCTCCGAATGACCCACGATGACATATGTGCCGCCGGCATCGGCGATCATCGCGGCCGAAACATCCCCGGTAAACGCCCCGCGCGACTGCGCATGACAGTCCTGTCCGCCGACGGCCACGGCGCGGCCCCGCAAGGCCACCGCCACTTCATGCAGCAACGTTGCAGGAGGACAGACGAGAACCTTGCATTGGGGCGGCTCGCGGGTTACCCGGGCCGCGACGCTCTCCGCCAAGGCGATCGCTTCGCGGCGCGAGCCGTTCATCTTCCAGTTGCCCGCGATCAACGGCATGGGCCGCGCGGCCATCGGCTGATTTCCTCTGCTTGACGATGAAGCCGGCCTTTTAGCATAGGCCCATGCGGGTTGCCACAAGCGGTCGCAAGTCGGTTGCCGGGAAAGGTAGAAGGGGCCTATGATTTATCGTCGTCGACTCGATCAAGGACAACGGTTTACGCAATGCTCCAGGCGCTCCGCAGCACGGCAGCTTCATTTTTGGCCAAGCTTTTGTTTGGCCTGCTTATCGCTAGCTTCGCCGTGTGGGGCGTGGGCGACATCATCCGCATCCAAAACGAGGCTCCGGCCGCTTACGTCGGTGACATAAAGATTACGTCGGCCCAGTTGAGCGACGAGTTCCGCGCCGAAGTCGCCCGGTTGCGCGGCGTTTTTGGCGAATTCGATACCGAACAGGCGCGCCAGCTTGGCCTGATGGACCAAGTGCTCGACCGGATGATCGGGGCCGCCGTGTTCGACCATGCCGCGCAAGACTTCGGGATCATCGTTCCGGAAGAAGTCATCCGGAAGAAGATCATCGAGGACCCACGCTTCCGCGGCCCATTGGGTAGATTCGACCGCTCCCTCTTCGCCCAGCTCCTCGGGAATAACAATCTGACGGAGGACCGTTTCGTCGCGCTGTTGCGGCGGGATCTAGTTCGCGCACAGCTCACCGGGGCGCTGACGGCAGGGATTCAGCCTCCGGCCACGCTTGCCGAATCGCTGTACCGGTATAGCAACGAACGCCGTGTCTCTGAGCTTGCCCATCTGGATTCGCTGCAGTTGCGGCCGACGAACGACCCCGACGAAGCCACGATACTGGAGCATTACGAAACGCACGCGGCCGAATTCATGGCCCCGGCCTATCGCGCCCTGACCGTGGTCGCCATTACGCTCGAATCGGTCAGGCGCGACGCGGTCGTCACCGCCGAACAACTGAAGGACGAATACGAGTCACGCCTGGATGAACTGCGCACGCCGGAGCGCCGCGAGATCGAGCAGATCCTTTTGCCCGACGAGGCCACAGCCGCCCGGGCGTATGACAAACTCAAGCAAGGCGGGAAGACCGACGAAGTGGCCGCCGAAGTCAACGCGCAGAACAAAGACTCGGTGGCGCTTGGCGGGGTCAATCGCGGCGACCTCATGGAGGAACTCGCGGCACCGGTATTCGCTTTGCCCGAGGGCGGTGTGGCGGAGCCTCTGAAAAGCGCGCTTGGCTGGCATGTGATTAAAGTGGTCAAGGTGACGCCGTCGAAACAGCCTGCCCTGGGCGAGGTGCGCGAACGACTGACCGCGGATATTTTGGCGCGTCTTGCCGACGAAATGGCGAGCAAACTGGCCAATCAGCTCGAAGACGAATTGGCGAGCGGTGCGACCCTGGGGGTGGCGGCGACAAAACTGAACCTGCCGACGTTCAAGGTCGCCGCGATCGATCGCGCCGGCTTGCAGCCAGACGGTACGCCGGATTCGCGCCTGACCCAGTATCGCGACGTCTTGAACTCAGCGTTCAATACGAGTGAAGGCGAGGAAAGCGGGCTGATCGAAGGCCGCGATGGCGGCTATTTCATGGTCCGCGTCAATGGCATTACGCCGGCCGCACGCCGGCCTCTTGACCAGGTGCGTCCCGCCATCGTCTCGGCCTGGAAGGCGAAAGTCGCCGGTGAGGCCGCAAGGACGAAGGCTGAGGCTTTCCATGCCAGGGTCTTGGCTGGCGAAGATTGGAATGCCGTCGCGCAAGCGCTCGGCTTCGCTAGCCAGGTCACCAAACCCATCGTACGTGGTCGCGCCGATGCCGAATCTGGAGCAACCGCCGATCTCGTCGCGCGCTTGTTTGCCATGAAACCCGGAGACATAACCGCGGCACCGGGCAATAACGGCTACTTTGTCGCCAGGCTCAGGGAGGTGCAGCCCGCCGATCCCGCGACCGATGCGGAGGGCCTGAAGAGGGTGCGTGAGCAGTTGACCACAGCCATGAGCAACGATTTCGTCAATGAATTCGCCGCCGCCATGCGCCGGCGACTGGGTGTCGAAGTCAATCAGCGGGTGATCGACGGCTTGCTTTAGCCGCCGTCACTTCGCGGCGACGCCCTGATAGGTAAAACCAGCGTTTTCGACAAGTGTCGCCATCCGGCCGTCGTCACTCGCACCGTCGATGGCAACCAGCCCTTGATCGAGGTCGATGCGTACTTTCGCTTGCGGCATCGCTTTGGCGATGGCGTTGGAGAGCGACTTCACGCACCCCTCGCAGGTCATGCCTTCCACGCGATATGTCGTCATAAACATCCTCCTTGGTTGGAGCGCAACAACTAAAATCAGCCTTCCCGCGCCAGGAAGGTCAGCCCTTCTCCTGCCTCTGACCGAGGCGGACGATGGTGCTGAGGGGAACCAGAGTAAAGCCGCGTTCGCCTAGGGTTTCAATCCACGCGGCAAGGGCGTCCAATGTGCCGTCATGGGGATGACCGATGGCAATGGCGGTGCCCTGCTGGCGCGCGCGCGATTCGAGGATAGCGAGTTGGTCTGCGACGGCTCGGGGCGACGGATCGTTGTCGAGGAAGACGTCGCGGCCGGCATGGGGCACACCCATCGCACGCGCCACGCCCAGGCCGACGCTACCGGGGGTGGTCCGCGAATCGAGAAATAACAATCCCCTCGCCTTCAATTCGGCCATCACGACCTCCATGCCCCGGCGATCGGAGGTGAAGCGGCTGCCCATATGGTTGTTGATCCCAACATACCCCGAGAAACGGTCGAGACCGGCCCGCAGGCGTTCGCGAAGGCCGTTCTCGTCAAGCTCGGTTGTTAGCGCGCCCGGTCCCGGATTGTTGTGTTCGTCGAGCGGCTGCATCGGCATGTGGAGAAGCAATTCGTGCCCCGCCTGCCCGGCCTCCGCTGTCTGAGCGCGAAGCTCTTCGGCATAGGGAAGGAATGCCAGCGTCATTGGTCCCTTGAGCGCCACCGCACGCCGGGTTCGCGGTCGGTCCAGCCCGAGATCGTCGATTACAATGGCTATCAGTGAATGCCCTGACGGCGGGTTTGAGGGGACGGCATTCGCCAGCCAGGCCGGGGGCTGAACGCCAACCACCTCCGGCGCCGCCGGCTCGCTTGCGGGCGAAGGAGGCGCCGGCGGAACCGCCGAAAGCAACACCGGGGGATCCATTGGCTCAACCGCCGCCGCGGCGCCGGCGCCGCCGAGCGCTGGGATGGTATCGATGACAGCCATGACCCTCGGCCGATCACCGGGCCCGGCGATTTCACGAAAGACCGCCCCTATCGTCATCCCGACCGGCAGGGCAGCCGCGCAAACCACGACATACAGCGCGACTCCCGGCCGCAAATGGGGTCGCCACGTAAATCTCACGTCATGCTCCGCGGGTCGGGACGGCTATGCACGGTCGAGATCGCCAGCAAGATCTTCCAGAATTGGGCATTCCGGACGATGGTCGCCATGACACCGATGTACGAGATGTTCGACGGCGCGCCGCATCGTACCGAGTTCGGCGATCTTGCGGTCAATACTTTCAAGATGACGCAGCGCGAGCGCCTTCACGTCGGAACTCGCGCGTTTCTTCTCTCGCCACAAGGCGAGAAGATCGGCCACGTCTTTTACGGCGAAACCGAGACCTCGGGCGTGCTGGATGAAACGCAGGGTCTGCAGATCGTCCCGATCGAAATCGCGATAACCGTTGGGCCGGCGACTCGCGGAGGGAATCAGACCGATACTCTCGTAGTAACGGATGGTCTTGGCGGGAACTCCCGATTTCGCCGCAATCGTGCCGATATTCATTGCCAAGCCCCATTCACGAACGGGCGCACCAGCGGGAGAGAGCCAGGGAGTTCGTAACCACGCTGACACTGCTGAACGCCATCGCCGCACCCGCGACCACGGGACTGAGTAGGCCAAGGATCGCCAGCGGAATTCCGATGACGTTGTAGATGAACGCCCAAAACAAATTCTGAACGATTTTTCGGTAGGTCGCGCGCGAGATGTCGAGCGCGTCGGCGACGAGCGCCGGATCGCCGCGCATGATGGTAATGCCGGCGGCATGCATTGCAACATCGGTTCCCGTGCCCATCGCGATGCCGACATCGGCGGCGGCCAGGGCGGGCGCATCGTTGATGCCGTCGCCGACCATGGCCACCACGGCGCCGGAGGCGCGCAGGCGCGCGACTTCCTCAGCTTTGCCCTCGGGCAGGACTTCGGCGATGACGCGATCGACGCCAATCTTGCCGGCGATGACGTTGGCCGTGCGCCGATTGTCGCCGGTCAACATCACGACCTGGACGCCAAGACGCTGCAGGGCGCGAACCGCCGCGGCGGCTGTTGCCTTCGGTGGGTCGCCGGCGGCGATCAGGCCGAGCAATCGGGGCGGCGTCGCCTCGGCTAGCCACATCACGGTGCGCCCCTGCTCTTCCTGAGCCGCGGCCGCGGTCTCGAATGAACCGAGATCGACCCCAATTTCGGTCATCAACCGGCGATTGCCCATGCGCAAATCGCGCCCCGAAACGCGGGCGGCGATCCCCCGGCCCGGCAAGCTTCGGAAATCGGCGACCGGCGACAAAGCCAGGCCGGCATCGCGGGCCTTGGCCAGGATGGCGCTCGCCAAGGGATGTTCGCTGCCCTGTTGGGCGGACGCAGCCAGCGTCAGGACCTGTGCGGAGTCCGCCGCGGCCGCGATGATTTCGGTCACGGCCGGCCGGCCTTCGGTCAGCGTGCCAGTCTTGTCGAAGACGACAATCGACGTGCGGTACGCCCGCTCCAATGCCTCGGCGTCCTTGATCAAGATTCCGGCGCGGGCGGATGCTCCGGTGCCGACCATGATCGCCGTCGGCGTGGCCAGGCCCATCGCGCAGGGACAGGCGATGACCAGCACCGATACCGCCGCGATCATGCCCGCCTCGAGATCGGCCGTGAAAAACCACCACGCCAGAAAGGTCACAGCGGCAAGAACCACCACGATCGGTACGAAGACCGCGCTGATGCGGTCGACGAGTCTCTGGACCGGTGCTTTGCTCGCTTGCGCTCCTTCGACCAGCCTAATGATGCGGGACAAAGTCGAGGCGACGCCAACGGCCGTGGTGGTGATCCGAAGCCGGCCTTCGCCATTGATGGCACCGCCGGTCACGGCGTGTCCGGGAGCCTTTGCCACGGGCAGGCTTTCCCCGGTAATCAGCGATTCATCGACGTTGCTTTCGCCTTCGATCACCGTGCCGTCCACGGGAATTCGCTCCCCGGGCCGGATGACGGCGATGTCCCCCAAGCGAACGTCATCGATGGCGACGTCTCGCTCGATTCCATCACGCTCGATGCGCGCGGTGTCGGGGCGCAGCTTCATCAGCGCCCGGATCGCGGCCGTGGTGCCACGTTTGGCCCGCCCTTCCAGATATTTGCCGAGCAGGACAAGCGTAATAACAACGGCCGAGGCCTCGAAGTAGAGCGAGGAACGATGATCGGCGCCGGCCGCGACTAAATAGGCGCTCAAGCCATAGGCCGCCGAAGTGCCGAGCGCCACGAGCAAATCCATGTTGCCGGCGCCGGCTTTTAGGGCCTTCCAGGCCGAGACATAGAAGCGACCGCCGATCCAAAACTGCACCGGCGTAGCCAGCGCCAATTGGAGCCAGCCCGGCAATCCGAGCGGCCGGTCGATGAGGTGCAGGACCATCTCGAAGACCAACGGCAGGGTCAGCGCTGCGGCGATGTCGAGGCGAATGAATTCGCGGCGGGCCTTGCGTTGCGCCTCGATTTCCTCATCAGCCTCGCTCTGGGCGACACCCTCGGCCGCCGGCGAGGCGCCAAAACCCGCGGCTTCGACCGCCTTGATCAGATCGGCCGGCGCCACGCCGAATTGAGGCAGTGTGATGCGCGCCCGCTCGTTGGCGAGATTGACCTCGGCCGCGAAAACTCCGGGCACACGTTGGAGCGCACGTTCGACCCGGCCGACGCAAGACGCGCACGTCATGCCCTCGATCTTCAGGTCGATAGAGCGCCTGGGAACGGTGTAACCCGCGGCTTCGATCGCCGCGGCCAGCGCCGTCGGCCCAGTCACCGAACCCTCGAATTCGATATCCGCGCGCTCGCTGGCAAGATTGACGGAAGCTTTCCCGACGCCGGCCACGCGCAGCAGCGCTCGTTCCACCCTGGCCACGCACGAGGCGCAGGTCATTCCCTCGATCGGAAGCGACACCGTCGTTCCGCTCGGGCGTGCCCTCGTGGCGGCTGCGGGCGCTAGGTTGGCGACTTCCATGGTTTAACTATGTGGCTTCCAGTCATGGGAAGGTCAAGGCGGCGTTTTGCCGACCGCGAACGGGTCGCGCCGCTTTTTCCCCCGGAATGGACCTGTTATAAGCCTTTCCCATAGGAACCGCCGGTATGGCCATGCTCTACAAACGGAATCGCGCAGATTCCCGGCCTCGGGAGACGCGATGACCGCCGACATGGGGCAGCTGAAAACGCTGTTGGCTCTGGTTGCCGACGGCAAGACGCTGACGCGGCAACAGGCCGAGACCGCCTTTGACATCATGATGACCGGCAACGCCACCCCGGCGCAAATCGGGGCGTTCCTCATGGCCTTGCGCGTACGCGGCGAAACGGTCGAGGAGATCACCGCAGCCGCCCGCATCATGCGCGCGAAGGCCCTCCGCGTCGAAGCCCCGCCGGACGCCATCGACGCGGTCGGCACCGGGGGCGACGCCTTGGGTAGTTTCAATATTTCGACCGCGACGGCGATCGTCGTCGCCGGGTGCGGCGTGCCCGTCGCCAAACACGGCAATCGGGCGTTTTCATCCAAATCGGGTTCGGCCGATGTTCTGACGGCCCTGGGCGTGAATGTGGATGTGGACCCCAACGTCGTGGCGCAGGCGATCCGCGACGCTGGGGTCGGCTTCATGATGGCGCCGCGCCACCACAGCGCCATGCGGCATGTCGGCCCCACCCGCGTCGAACTCGGAATAAGGACGATTTTCAACCTGATTGGGCCGCTCTCCAATCCCGCCTTCGTCGTGCGTCAACTCGTTGGAGTTTTCGCCAAGCGCTGGGTTGAGCCGGTCGCCAATGTCTTGGCGAATCTCGGTTCGGTTCATGCTTGGGTCGTCCATGGCGCCGACGGCATGGATGAATTGACGACCACCGGTCCAACCTTCGTCGCCGAGTTGAAGGACGGCCGAATCGACACCTTCGAGGTGACGCCGGAAGCGGCCGGACTGCCGCGCGCCAGTCTGGACCAACTCAAGGGCGGGGACCCGCAAACCAACGCGGCCATGCTGCGCGAAGTGTTGAACGGTCGGCCGGGACCCATCCGCGATGTGGTCCTGTACAATGCCGCCGCGGCCTTGATCGTCGCGGACCGCGTGCGCGACTTGAAGGAGGGTGTGGCGCTGGCAGGTTCGTCGATCGACAGCGGCCGCGCGCGCTCCGCCCTCGACCGGCTGATCGAAATTACCAACCGAAAATCCGTTTGAGTGGACGGCGTCATGACCGACATCCTGGCGCGCATTTGCGCCGACAAGTTGAAGGACATCGAGCGCCGCAAGGCCGCCCAGCCGCTGGCAAAGGTCGAAGCCGCGGCACGCCACGCGCCCGCAGTCCGTGGTTTCGCCCGCAAATTGCGCGCCACCGTCAGTGAGGGCGGTTATGCGCTTATCGCCGAAATCAAGAAGGCGTCGCCGAGTCATGGCCTGATCCGGGCCGACTTCGATGCCCCGACCCTCGCCCGAGCCTACGAAAGGGGCGGCGCGTCTTGTCTGTCCGTGCTCACGGACGAGCCCTATTTCCAGGGCAAGGACGACGATCTCGCTCAGGCCCGGGCGGCGGGAAATTTGCCGGTTCTGCGCAAGGACTTTATGCTCGACCCCTATCAGGTCGTCGAGGCGCGTGCCCTCGGCGCGGATTGCATCCTCCTGATCATGGCTGCGCTCGGGAACACGCAGGCGGAGGAGCTGGCGTCGGCGGCGCACGCCTTGGCCATGGATGTGCTGATTGAAGTTCACGACCAAGTGGAACTCACCCGGGCCCTGCGGATAAAGTCCGAGCTTGTTGGAATAAATAATAGAAATCTCAGTACTTTATCAGTCGATCTTGCAACAACGGAAAGGCTTGCGCCGCAGGTTCCCATTGAGCGCCTCGCGGTCGCAGAAAGCGGACTGAAAACCGCCAACGACCTGCGGCGTTTGGCGAAATCCGGGGCCCGCGCCTTCCTCGTCGGCGAGTCCCTGATGAGACAACCGGATGTGACCCTGGCGGTAAGGGCGCTCCTGTCAACCACCCCCGCCCTAGAAGCAGCAGGAAGATAACATGAGCGAATTGACGCATTTCGATTCCCGCGGAAACGCGGTGATGGTCGACGTTTCGCCGAAAAGCGAGACCGAGCGCGTGGCCACAGCCAAAGGCAGTGTCCGAATGAGGCCTGAAACGCTGCGGCTGATCATGGATCGTGGCGTCAAGAAGGGCGACGTGCTTTCCGTGGCCCAGCTTGCCGGCATCATGGGAGCCAAACGCACGCCGGACCTGATACCTCTCTGTCACCCGCTAGGGCTGACATCCGTGTCCGTGGAATTGTCCTGCGACCCCGAGCGCAATGCCGTCGATATCGCGGCGACCTGCAAGATCACGGGGCGCACCGGTGTCGAGATGGAGGCGTTGACGGCGGTCTCGGTTGCCGCCCTGACCGTCTACGACATGTGTAAGGCCGCGGACAAGAGCATGTCCATTACCGATATTCGACTTGCCTATAAAGCTGGTGGTAAATCAGGTACATACGAGGCGCGTTGATGTTACCAGTTGAAGACGCTCGCAAAAGAATCCTCGAGGGCTTCGCACCGCTCGGCGCTGAGCAGATCAGCGTCGCCGACGCTCTTGGAAGAGTGCTGGCCGAGGACGTTATTGCACGGGTGACCAAACCGCCAATGGCGGTCTCGGCCATGGACGGTTACGCCGTCCGCGCCGGCGATGTCCAAAAGACTCCCGTGCGTCTGCGCCAGGTCGGATATGTCCAGGCCGGTAAGTCTCATGATCGCGAGGTCGGCGCCGGGGAGTGCGTCCGCATTTTCACAGGCGGCCCAATGCCACCCGGCACCGACACCATCGTGATTCAGGAAAACGTCGATGCCAGTGGCGAGTGGATAACCGTCAAGGAAAACACGCCGGAACGGCGTTATGTTCGACCGGCGGGCCTGGACTTCAAGGAAGGCGAACCCGGCATCAAGGCGGGGCGACGCCTGACCGCGCGCGATGTCGGCCTGATCGGTGTGATGAACGTTCCCTGGATCATGGTCCACCGCCGGCCGCGGGTCGCCATATTGTCCTCGGGCGATGAAATCGTCATGCCCGGCGATCCGATCGGCCGCAATCAATTCGTCAGCGCCAATGGCCTGGCTTTGGCGGCGCTGGTCAGTGCCACCGGCGGTCTGCCCTATAGCCTCGGCATCGCCGCCGATACACCCGAGGCCGTGCAAGCTGCAGGCAACGCGGCCACCGGCGCGGACTTGTTAGTCACCACCGGCGGCGCGTCGGTTGGTGAACACGACCTGATCCGATCTGCCCTCGCCAAGACCGGTTTGGACATCGATTTCTGGCAGATCGCCGTACGCCCGGGAAAACCGCTGATGTTCGGTCGGATGGGCGGGACCCGGGTCATCGGGCTGCCGGGAAATCCGGTTTCGGCGATGGTTTGTGCGATCCTCTTTCTGCGGCCGGCCGTGGAAGCCATGCAGGGTATTCCGTTCGTCCAGAAGCCGCCGGTGATGGCCACTCTTGGCGTCGATCTGCCGGCCAATGACAAACGCGAAGATTACCTGCGATCCGAACTGAAGCGCGAGGCCGATGGACGGCTTGTAGCCGTGCCCTTTCCAGTCCAGGACAGTTCCATGATTACTCGGCTCGCGCGGGCTGACTGCCTGGTGATCCGGGCGCCCCACGCTCCGCCGCTGAAGGCGGGAAATTTGGTCGAGATCCTCCCTTTCGACGGCCACCTCGCAAATATTTGACTTAGGGTTATCCCCAAGCTTGACGTTTCCGGGGAACCAAACTAGAACATGAGGGGATGTTTTGCCTTTGTTCTAGATATGGTTCCTGTCAAGCGGGGGATGAATGCTAACGCGCAAGCAACACGAATTGTTGGTCTTCATCGAAAAACGCCTTGGCGAATCGGGAGTGGCGCCCTCTTTCGATGAAATGAA
>SHVT01000038.1 GCA_009694125.1 Rhodospirillaceae bacterium
CTCCCACGGCCGCCGCCGCCGGCGCATTGGAACGCGCGGCGCCGGCCGCGGGTCCCTCCTACGCACTACGTGGATAAGCCCACCTCTGCTGCGCCAGGGGGGTCATTATTGGACGCGAAAGGGGGGTCGCGGTTGGAAGCGAATTGACAAAGAACATTGAGGATGGCCCTCGGCGACCCAGGTCGGAGGGCGAAGGCTGCCGCGTGGCGTGGCTGTTGGACAGCGGAACGGCGTGTCCCTGGGGAATTCCTCGGGGAAAACAGGTTCAATGCGGTTGTTAAATCGAAGTTCGCCGCCCCGTTGACATCGTAGGGGTCACAGGTTCAATCCCTATCGCGCCCACCATCGACGTTCAGAATTCCGGCACGTCCTGCTCGCGGCGATCCACGCCAAGCGTCGATGGCCTCGGTCAGCGTTCATCGTGTCCTGGGACCAGGGGAACGGTCCCCCTGGATGGGAGTAGATTGGGACGAGAATACGCGCCTCGGCGGATGGAGGGAAGGTCGGCCGCGCGCCCCTTCATCATGGCGAGGGCTTTCTTTGGTGTAGCTGGCAACGGCAACCGCCTTGCGCCATGATCCGGCCCGCAAGGAAACATCGCGCACATCTGGGGAGCGCCGGACGATTGCCGGCGGATTTGGAAAATTGGGAAGTGTTGTGTCGCCGCCTGAGGGGTCACTCGTCGATTCGCCCATTTGGGAATCCGGCGCCTCCGCACGACCCGAATTGCACCCGCCGATGCTGGGCAGGCTTGGCCTCGGCGGTTGGGCCATGGCCAATGAGGCAGGGTGACCGCTCGTGACAGTGACGGAAGCGCGGACCGACAGGCCCGCGCCGCAGTGTCGCACATGACCCTGCGCCGCCTGCCCCGGGATTTCGCGGATTCGCTGTCGCCTTCGGGTCGCCAAGCGCTTGAAGGAAACAAACATCGGCTGACCGCCGAAACGCCACTGGCGTGGATCGCGGGCGCCATCGGGCGCGAGAAAGCGGCGGCGATGGAAGTGTTGCTCGAAAAAACAATGGCGCCGCACCTGTCGCCGCTGTCCGATGCCATCCCGCCGGAATCGATCGCCGGCCAAACGCGAAACTACCAGGAGCGGCTCAAGAAGGTCGCTCGGTTGCGCACGGCGTATCTCGAACGTCGCGGCAAGGCGTGGGCGGAGGCCGAACGGATCGGGCTTTTCGCCATGATGCGCGCGCCGAGCTTCCGCCAATTCGCCGAGGCTGTGGCCGGCAGGCCGCTGGATCAGAAGTTAGGGGTTCAGGTGCTGCGCTACGCTCCGGGCGACTACCAGGGCCCGCACACCGATCACCATCCCGAAGATCCGCGAGCGAAGGACGGTTACATCGACGTGCACCTGTCGCTGCCCTCGGCCGCCGTCGCCGATCAATTCTTGGTTTATGCCCGCGATGGGCATCTCAGCGAGATGGTCAACGTTGCCGCGCCCGGCGGCATCGCCGTCTATCGCTTGCCGTTTTGGCACTACACCACGCCGCTCCGCGCCAAACGCGGCCAAGCGGCCGTGGCGCGGCGATGGGTGATCCTGGGGACTTTTCTTTATGCGAGGTAGCGGTACGCGGAACGCCGACGCGCGTCGCGTTGACGGGTCCGGTGCTCACGGAGTTCAATGCGTCTAACGGCCATCGTGGCCTGTAGCACAGCAACGTGAGGGTAGGATGCGTATCGTCACAACGTGGCTGGTGGCCTGCCTCTTGGTGGCATGCGCGCAGCAACCGCTGAAGCCGCCGCCGACCGCCGTCGTGGCACCGAAAGCCCCGGCGACGATCGTGCCGCCGCCCCCGGACCCTTGCGCGGACGTTGTCGCCCGTTCCCTCGACGATGAAGTCATTCGGGAAATCCTCGAGGAGAGCGGCATCGGTGGAGTCCTGGAGGCGACGAAAAGCCAAGTCTTCGCCTACAACAAATATCGAATTGTTCTTTGTCCGCGACTTGTCGGATCGCAGGTCTATCGCATCTTTTTGGGCGACAGGATCGTCGAGGAGGGCGAGGACGGCGCCGTCCATTTTGGGTATGACGACCCGCCTCCGGTTGGCGCGGACATCACCGGCCAAGGGTTTCCCGCGGCGGCGATCCATGGATATGGCGTCGGCGCCCATTGCTGCACGACCGTTCATTTCTATGAAATTTCCGACACACGTTTTCGGCGACTTGGCACTATCGGCGCCCGCGATTCCGAGGTTGCCTTCAGACGCGTCGATGGTACGCCCGGGCTTGTTGCTGTTCTTGGCGACAGTGCATTCGCATATTGGCGCACGGGTTTTGCCGGTTCGCCGATGCCGGAAGTGCGGCTGGCCTTCGACGCCACAGCGGGCGAGTACCGCTTTTCGCCGGCATTGATGCGGGCAGCGCCGCCGCCGGAAAGCGAGTTGCGCGCGGAGGCAGCCCGATTGCGTGCGCAAATCGACGTAGCGCGCAACGATCCGTATCGTACCGAACTCCTCTACGACGTGCCGGTCGAGCTTTGGGACAGAAGCTGACCCTGATTTATTCGGGTCAGGGCGCCTTGGCGCGCAGTTTCTTCGAGTGGGCCTGGCCAAACGACGCCAAAAGCCGCGAGATTTTCTGGCGTGAATTCGCGGATTGCCAGCTCGTTAGAAGCAACTACTACCGCGACATCATGCGTTTTAACCGCTGGCCCGCGAAGGAACGTCCGCAGGATTGCATCGGTTGGGGCGAGGAAGGCTGACGTTGGTATCCGCCGCGTCCGTCGCCGCGCCGGTCAGGCTTCGGGTTCGCTCGGCCCCGACTGCAAGATGTCGCGGCGCAGGCGCGACAGCCGCGGCTCATGTTCCTTCTGGAAGGGCAGGGGGCGGCAGGATTGCATGGTCAGCAGGCCCAGACGCGCCACCCTGATGCCCACCAACACACCTTCGCCGAGCTGCGCCGAGGCATATCCGGCGAGCTTGCCGCCGAGATGCTGCACCCACAAATCGCCGGCGACATTGACCAAGGCCGCGTAGGCCGCCCCGGTCAGCGCCCGCCGCAATAGGAAAGACAGCGCGGCGATGCCGGGGCGGTAGCCATAAGCACCGGCGATTTCGCGCATCATGCGCAGGCTGCGCCACAGGATGATGGCGGTGTCGAGCGTGACGATCGGGCTTGCCGCCACGGCAACCGCGCAATCGCGGGCGGCGCGGGCAACGGCGCGATAGGCCTCGTCATCGCTGGGAAGCAACAATTCGCGATCCAGGAGCAGCAAAAGCCCGCGGTCGGATTGGACATGGCGCGCCTTGCTCTCCAGCTCGGCGAAACCCGGCGCGGAAAGCGCCGGCCGCGACTCGCGCCGCAGCTTTTCGATGAAGGGCAAGGCGAGGTCGTAGCCACTGCGCCGGATGATGTCCTCGGCCTCGTCGCGCAGCGCGGCGACCGAACGCAGCCGCGCCAATTGCCGTGCCTCGCCGATCGCCCAGAACAGCGCGCTTCCCGTCGCCGCCACGGCCACGGCCGACAACGCGGCGGCGAGGACGGGGCTGTGCTCGAAGAGAAGGGACAGGGACAGCACCACGTCGCCGACGATCAATCCGCCGGCCAACAAGCCCGCCGAACCGATGAACCACTTTCCCGGCCCGCCGCGCCGGCGCGGCGGGCTGCGGGGCGAAGCAGGTTCCAATTCCGTGGCTGTCGCGAGCGGCGGGGACCAGGATTCGATCATCTCGAAGCTGGCGTCTTCGGGCAGGATTTCCGGCCGGGGTTTTTCCTTCGCCGTCATCGGAACAAATCTCCCAGCGCATGTTGGAGCAGCAGGCCGAGATGGATGTTGTCGAAACCATTGTCGCGCGCCGAGGCCAGCGACGGCGGCTCGAATTCGACGAACCCGAAATTACCATCGTCCCAATCGGCAGGCAGCGGAAGATGGTCCGGCAAAATGCCGGGCATGACCCCACGCGCTTTGCGTTCGCCCAGTGGCACGCCAACCAACACGTCATGGGGCTGGCCGTCCAGCTGGCGAACCGCGTGCAGGGTCGATTTCAACGCGGCGGCGATTTCGAACTCCGCTTCGGCGCCCTGCGCCTCCGCCGTCGCCTTGGCCCCCATCGTCATCGCGCGCAACAGGGCGCTGAGATTGAGGAATTGCGAACGCGCGATATGATCGGATTTGGTGGCAACGAAGATGACGCGGTCGATCCGCCCGCGGCCGAGCAGTCGGTCCAGTACGCGATTGCCATAACGGAAATTGTCCAGCACCCGGGAAAGAGACAGGCGCGAATCCTCGAAGGCGGCCGGTCCCGACCGCAGGGCGGAAAAAACATCGACCAGCACGATTTGCCGCCGCAGCCGGGCGAAATGATCGCGATAAAAGGGCATGACCACGTTGTCGCGATACGATTCGAAACCTTGCCGCATGGCCGCACCCAGCGAGCCGCCTCTTTCCCAGCCCGCCGACGCCCCTGGGGGTGCTGGGCAAAAGCGGTACCGGGATTCGTCGAAATCGTCGCCGGGTTGCAGGAAGCGGCCGGGTTGCAGGTAGGTCAGGCCGTGGGGATCGCGGCAGCGCAGGAGAAACCGCCGATAGGCGTCGCAGGCCCGGCTGCGCAGGTCGGCATCGTCGGGCTTTTCCCATGCCAATTGGAGGGGCGCCCATGACGCTCGCCATTCCGCCGCCGCGCCGGCGCGCGGTTCGGCTTCGCATAATCCCCTGATCTCCGCCGACCAGCCCGCGTAATCGCCGCCAAGGAGCGGCAGGTCGAGCAGCCACTCGCCGGGATAATCGACGATGTCGAGCGTAAGCTTTGCGTTCTCGGCGATCCGCGACAACAGCATCGCCCGCGGGCGATAGTCGATGGCGATGCGCAACTCGCGCAATCCCGTCGTCGGCCGCGGCCAACGCGGCTCCGCGCCGCACAGCGCGTCCAGCGTCTCGGTCAAGGGAAAGGCCGCGTAGCGCCGGGGCGGCAGATGGTGCGTCGCGCGAATACGCCCATCCTGCATGGCCTGGAACAGCGGGAGCCTTTGCCGGGCGGCCTCGTGCGGCAGCAACAAGTTTTGGGCCAGCGCCGTGGTCAGCACCGTCTTGCCGGCGCGCGAAAGACCGGTAATGCCCAGGCTGACGCCGTGGGTGACGCTGCGGTCGATAAAATCGGTGGCGTATTCCGCGGCCGTGCCGAGCAGGCTCCGTCCCAGGGCGACCAGCGCGTCGATATTTCCGCCGCGGCGTGTCATCCCTGGCCGATCCTCCGCTTCATTGCCCGTCCCAAATCCGGGCAGCCGCGGATGCGCGTGCCCTCAATCCCTCCGGCGATCAGCCATAGATGTCGGCGGTGATGCTGCGATACCAGCCTTCGGCGAACACGGCCTCGGCCTTACGCGCATCGAGCGGGGCTTCGCGCGGGCTGGTGCCGCCCGAATTGGGCACTTCGACGATGCCCTGCGGGCCCGGCTTGTAGATGCCGGCGACGCTGATGCCGTAGTCGGGACCGACCAGGCTGTAGCAGGTGTTCACGTATGTCGGCGCTTCCGGCGGCCTGCCCTTCAACAGGTTGACCACGGCCATGGCGCAGACCTTGCCTTCGCTGTTGGCCGCGAAACCGGATTTTGGCAAGGCGCCGGCGATGCTGGAATCGCCGATAACGTGAATGCCGCGATGGACCGTCGATTCAAAAGTCACCGGATCGACCGGGCAAAATCCGGTTTGGTTGGTCAACCCGGCGCTGCGCGCGATGGCGCCGGCCCATTGCGGCGCGATGAAATTGATCACGTCGCCCTTGTGCTGAGCGAAATCGGTATGCAGCGTCATGGCGCCGGCATCGACGCGTTTGACGATGCCGTCCTTGCTTGCCGGGACCCATTCGATCATGTCGCCGTACAGCGCCTTCCAGCCATCCTGGAACAAAGGCTGTTTCGAAAACATCTCCTTTGAATCGAGGATTAGGATCTTCGAGCGCGGCTTCGCGGTCTTCAGGTAATGGGCGATCATGGCGGCGCGTTCATAGGGGCCGGGCGGGCAGCGATAGGGATTGCCGGGCACCGACATGAGCACGACACCGCCGTCGCGCATGGATTCGAGCTGCTGGCGCAGGAGAAGGGTCTGCGATCCCGCCTTCCAGGCATGGGGAAGTTTCTCGCTCGCCGCCTCGTCATAGCCGGGAACGGCGTCGAAGCGTACATCGATGCCGGGGGAGACGATCAGCCGGTCATAGGGGACGGGGTCGCCGGCCGCCAGCCGCACCGTCTTGGCCACGGGATCGATGGCGGTGGCCGTGCCCAACACCTGCGTGACCCCGTTGGCGCGCAGGTTGATGAAGCTGTGGGTGATCGAATCCATCGTGCGGAACCCGGCCAGCACGTAATTGCTAAAGGGGCAGGTGATGTGGCTGCGGGCCGGATCGATCAGGGTCACCTGAATGGCGGGATCGAACATGCGGACATATTTGGCCACGGTCGCGCCGCCGAAGCCGCCACCGATGACAACCACCCGAGGCGCGGCCTGGGCGCGCACGGGCCGCGAAAAACCGGCCAAACCGATCCCGGCGGCGGCGCCAGCCACGAAGCGGCGGCGGGACAATCCATGGACGTTATTCTTGGTCATAATCTTGCCTCCCTCCCGGTTCTAACGCGCAGGCTGGGCCCAATAACGAGCCACGGCTTCGAGTTCGGTGTCGGTATATCCCTTGGCGATGCGGCCCATCACCGTGGAGGCGCGTTGCCCGCTCTTGAAGCCGGCCAGGGATTCGAGAACGTTCGCGGCGGTCCGGCCCCACAATGGCGGGATCGAGCCTGGGCTGCGGCCCTCCGGGCCGTGGCAGCCGGCGCAGGAAAGCGCCAGCAGCATGGGATTGGCGTCTTGGGCTCGGGCCGCGCCAGGGGCACACAAGGCGGCGCCGGCTGCGAGGAGCATGGCCGCCGTCACTCTAGGGTTCATGATTTTCCTCCCCATGGGTTAGGCGCCTATGATGGCACATCCGGCGCCCGCTCGGCCAGACGGTGATTTCGCGATACACACTCAGGCGACGACGATAGTCGCGCGCTCCCGGTGCACCTGTCCCTCTTCGTCGGCCCACAGGAAGTCCACCGGCCCGGAAGCCTCCGCTCGCATGAAAAACGTCAGATAAGGATTGGCCGCGACTGCCGCGAAATACTCGGCGCGGACGATCTCCCTGCCGGCATGCGAACAAACGAAGCGGTTGACGATCAGGCGCGGGATCACCTGCCCCGCCAGGTCGATGCGCAGCCCGGATTCCATGTCGTGTTCGATCAGCGTGCGGATTTCGACAACCTCGCCGCCGCGGGCGAGCGGTGGCACCCGTACCCGGGCGGCCGCCATCTTCGGCCGTTCGGCGGGACGTTCGACGGCGGGGGCGCCGGGGGCGCCGCAACCGCCAATCGTGACCGCGACCTCGGTCGCGGCGATCCAGGCCGAGCCGTCGCCCATCAGCGCGGCGACCTGGATGGTCTGGCTCTGGGCGAGGCGGATGCGTGTTGTCAGCTTCGCCCGTCCGGATTGCGGCCCCAGGTAATAGGCCGCTACCTCGGGGTTGGGGTTGCCTTCGGCGACCACGAAGATCGCCCGCACGCGATCGATCGCCGTCATCGCGCTGTCGACGGCGACGGTGATTTCGACCGAATTGCCGTTATCGATCAATTGCGGCATTTCGATAGACACCCGGCCGCGTTTCGGCGTGACCCCGCCCAGCCATGTGTGCAGCCGGGCCTCGGCGCTTGCTGGGGTGGTTTGGGCCTGCCTGCCCGCCAAGCCAAACGCGGTCGCGCCGATCGCGCCGGCGCCGGCGCGCAAGATTGCCCGGCGCGTGGGGAATCGCGGGTAACGATCGTGTTTGACCTGTCCCATGGCTAAAATCCCTGGCAACCCGCCCAACGACTACTCCCGTCCGCCCCCCGCTCAAGAGGGGCTCGGCGGCGCCAAGCGAGATTCACGGCCGGTGCCGCCTTTTCGCGCGTTGACACCGGCCCCGGTCTGCCACTATGGTCGCGACCTTCGCGCGAGGAACGTATCATGAAGGTCATCAATTCGCTGAAAACGGCCAAGAAGCGGCACAAGAACTGCCGCGTGGTGCGCCGCCGTGGGCGTGTCTACGTCATCAACAAGACCAATCCGCGATTCAAGGCACGCCAAGGATAGGCCGGTCACGCATTTGGGCTTGAGGAAGGCGGGCCGATGTCCCGCCTTTTCCGTTTTTGACCTATAGGTTCAGCGTCAGGATGCTGCCGGGTTTGACCCGGGCGCAGCAAATCATCACCAGCTTGAATTTTTGTTTGTCGATGGCGGTCATGGCTTGATCGCGGTGTTCCGGCTCGCCATCGAGGTAATTGGTGGCGCAGGTGCCGCAGATTCCCTCCTCGCAGGAGCTTTCGACATAGAATCCGGCGTCCCGGACCACATCGAGGATGCTGCGGTCGGGCGGCACGGTCAGAACGGCGCCGGTGCTGGCGATGCGTACATAGGAGGCTGCCGTTGGTTGAGCCGGCGCCACGCCGGGGGCGGCGGCGAAATATTCGTAATGCAGGGTGTCCGGCGGCCAATGCGACGCGGCCTGTTTGATCGCCTCCATCATCGGCATCGGCCCGCAGTAATAAAGCTCCGTGCCATCGGCGCGGTTGGCGAGAAGCGATTTGATGTCGAGACCGCGGCTGGGATCGCCGCCATCGTGGTGGAAGACGACGCGATCCTTGAACGGTGCCTGCGACAGGATCTCGCGGAAAGCCGTGCGTTCCGGCGCGCGCGTGGAATAGTGCAACACGTAGGCGCGGCCGAGATGTTGCAGCCGCCGCACCATGGCGAGCAGCGGCGTGATGCCGATGCCCCCGGCCAGGAGCAAGTATCGGTTCGCGCCCTCGGCCAGGGGGAAATTGTTGCGCGGCCGGCTGGTTTTCAGGAAGGCCCCCGGTTTGATCTCTTCATACATGGCGCGCGAGCCGCCGCGCCCGGCCGCTTCGCGCTGCACCGCGATGACGTAGCGATGGCCCTCCGCGGGGTCGTTGCACATCGAATATTGACGGATCAGGTCGCCGGGAAGGTGGATGTCGAGATGGGCGCCCGCGGTGAATTCGGGCAACAGCGCGTCGGCCGGATCGACCAACTCATAGCTGTTGATCCCTTCCGCCTCCGGGGTAACGCTGTTGACGCGCAGTTTGAGAAAATCGCCAGCCATGATCGTTTCAGAGTTAAGGAGGCATCTATATGGCTTGGCGCGCGGCCAGACTCAATAACGTTACCGATGGAGTTCGGTGATGTTTCGGTCGGCCGCGGAAAAGTGCTAAACGAGCCAGTATGTTGATGCCAACGCCCGATTCCCGCGTCATCGCCCGCCGCGCCGACATCGCCACGGCGCTGCGCCGGATGCTGCCCGCCGACTCGGTCATCGACGCCGAAGATGCCCGCCGGGCCTACGAATGCGACGCGCTTACAGCCTACCGCCAAAGCCCGATGCTCGTTGTCCTGCCGCGCAGCACCGAGGAGGTCAGCCTTATCCTTGCCTATTGCCACGGCGAGGGGATCAAGGTCGTGCCGCGCGGCGCCGGCACCTCGCTGTCGGGCGGGGCCCTGCCTCTAGCGGATGGCGTGTTGCTCGGACTCGGCAAGTTCAACCGCATCCTCGACATCGATTTTGCCAATCGCTGCGTCACGGCGCAGCCGGGCGTCACCAATCTCGCCATCACCCAGGCGGTGGCCGGCGCGGGCTTTTATTACGCGCCCGATCCGTCCAGCCAGATCGCCTGCTCCATCGGCGGCAATGTCGCCGAAAATTCCGGCGGCGTTCACTGCCTCAAATACGGGCTCACGACCAACAATCTGCTCGGCGTCGAGATGGTCCTGATGAATGGCGAAGTCGTGCGCCTGGGCGGCAAACATTTCGATTCCGGCGGCTACGATCTGATGGGAATCGTCACCGGGTCCGAGGGTCTGCTGGGGGTCATCACCGAGGTGATCGTGCGCATCCTGGCCAAACCGCCCCATGCGCGGGCGCTGCTGCTCGGCTTCGACGCCAACGAAACGGCGGGCGCTTGCGTGGCCGCGATTATCGCCGACGGCATCATCCCCGCCGGCATGGAGATGATGGACCGCCCGGCGATTCATGCCGCCGAGGACTTCGTTCACGCCGGCTACCCACGCGACGTGGCGGCGCTGCTGATCGTGGAGCTGGACGGAACCTTGGCCGAGGTCGATGAGCTGGTGGGCAAGGTCGAGGCGATCGCCCGCCAATCCGGCGCCGTCTCGGTTCGGTCCAGCACGAGCGAGGCGGAGCGGGCGCGATTCTGGGCCGGGCGTAAGGCGGCGTTTCCCGCGGTCGGGCGGATTTCGCCCGATTACTTTTGCATGGACGGCACGATTCCGCGCAAGAAGCTGTCCGAGGTGTTGACCCGCATGGCCGAGATGGCGGCGCGATACGGCCTGCGCGTCGCCAATGTCTTCCACGCCGGCGACGGCAACCTTCATCCGCTCATCCTCTACGACGCCAATCGCCCCGGCGATCTGGAGAAAGCCGAGGCGTTCGGCGCCGATATTCTCAAACTATGCGTCGCGGTCGGCGGTGTGTTGACCGGCGAACATGGGGTCGGCGTCGAGAAACGCGATTTGATGGGCACGATGTTTTCGGACGTCGACCTCGACCAGCAGCTTCGGTTGAAATGCGCCTTCGATCCGGGCGGGCTGCTCAATCCCGGCAAGGTGTTCCCGGTGCTGCATCGCTGCGCGGAGATGGGGCGCGTCCATATCCAGCGCGGCGTTACCCGATTCCCCGAACTACCGAGGTTCTGACCATGGGCAAACTCATCAAACCGCGCGACGCCAAGGAAACCGCGGAGGCGATCGCCTGGGCCGCCGCCGACAAGGTGGCGCTCGAACTCATTGGCGCCGGCACCAAACGCGATCTTGGGCGGCCGGTCGCCGCGGACCATGTGCTCGATCTTTCGGCGCTCGCCGGGGTGCGCGATTACGAGCCGGCGGAGCTGGTGTTGACCGCGGGGACGGGAACCAAGATCGCCGAAATCGAATCGATGTTGACCGCCGCCAATCAGGAACTGGCGTTCGAGCCGCCGGATTGGGGGCCGATATGGGGAGCCGAGGCCGGCGAGGCGACGTTGGGGGGCATCATCGCCTGCAACCTTTCCGGGCCGCGGCGGATCAAAGCGGGCGCCGCCCGGGATCATCTTCTGGGCGTCGCCGCGGTCAGCGGTCGCGGCGAAATCTTCAAGGCCGGCGGGCGGGTGGTGAAAAACGTCACCGGTTACGATCTGTGCAAGCTGCTCGCCGGCTCATACGGCACCTTGGCGGCGCTGACGGAGGTTTCGGTCAAGGTGCTGCCGCGGCCGGAGAAGCTGCGTTCTGTGCTGGTCTTCGGCCTCAATGCGGAAAAAGCCGTCGCGGCGATGGCGGCCGCGCTCAACAGCCCCAACGACGTGTCGGGCGCCGCCTATCTGCCCCGGCCGATCGCGGCGGTCACCGGGGTGGCCCGCGTTGTCGATCCGGGAACGTCGGTGGTCGCCCTACGTGTCGAGGGCACGGAAGCCTCGGCGCTCGCCCGCAACGACGCGCTGCGCGAATTGCTTGGCCCCTTCGGCCCGATCGAAGAACTGCACGGCATGAATTCGAGCCGTTTCTGGCGCGGCATCCGCGACGCGACGCACTTCGTCGCGGGGGAAAACACCATCTGGCGCATCTCCGTGCCGCCGGCGGAAGGCGCGCGCGTGGCGTTGGCAATCGCCGACAGCCTCGAGGCTTATTTCTACCTCGATTGGGGGGGCGGATTGATCTGGTTGTCCGCGCCCGAACGCAGCGACGGCGGCGCCAAAATCATCCACGCCGCCATCGCCGGCTGCGGCGGCCACGCCACGCTCATCCGCGCATCAGCGGCGGTACGCGAAGCCGTGCCGGTCTTCGAGCCGCAAGCGCCGGCGCTGGCCGCGCTGTCGCGGCGGGTGAAGGAAGCGTTCGATCCCCTCCACATCCTCAACCCCGGCCGGATGTACGCGGATCGATAAGGTCAATGCAAACCCACTTCACGCTCGCCCAGCTTGCCGATCCCGACCTCGCGGAGTCGGAAAAAATCCTCCGGACTTGCGTGCATTGCGGGTTCTGCAACGCCACCTGCCCGACCTATGCCTTGCTGGGCGACGAACTCGATGGGCCGCGCGGGCGCATCTATCTGATCAAGGACATGCTCGAAGGCGGAAAGAACGCCTCGCCGATTCTGGTCCGTCATGTCGATCGCTGCCTGTCCTGCCTGTCCTGCCTGACGACCTGCCCCTCCGGCGTCGATTACATGCATCTCGTCGACAATGCGCGTGCGCGGATCGAGGAGACCTATCGCCGGCCCTTCGCCGATCGCGCCCTGCGCGCCATGCTCGCCTTTGTGCTGCCGCGCCCCGGGCTGGCGCGGATCGTGTTGGCGGCGGCGCTGTTGGCCAAGCCGTTGGGGCGGCTGCTGCCGCGCGGCCGGATCGCGGCGATGCTGAAACTCGCCCGCGCGCCGGCGCCACCATCGGTGATGGACCGGCCGCAGATTTTCCCGGCTGTGGGCAAACAGCGCAAACGCGTTGCCCTGTTGACTGGCTGCGTGCAGCAGGCGCTGGCTCCTGAAATCAACGAGTCCACGATCCGCCTTTTGACCCGACTGGGCTGCGAAGTGGTGGTCGCCAAGGGCGCCGGCTGTTGCGGGTCGCTGGTTCATCATCTCGGCCGCGCGGCGGAGGCGAAGGAAGCGGCGCGCCGGAATGTCGCGGCCTGGACGGCGGCGATGGAAGGCGGCGGGCTCGATGCCGTCATCGCCAATGCCTCCGGTTGCGGCACGATGCTCAAGGATTACGGCCATGTCCTGCGCGGCGATCCGCGCTGGGCGGCGAAGGCCGCGAAGATTGCCGGTCTGGCCAAGGATGTGAGCGAAGTCGTGGGTGAGCTTGGTGTCGAGGGTTCGTCATTGTCCGCATCCGCCCTGGCCGGAACAAAAGTCGCCTACCATTCCGCCTGTTCGCTGCAACACGGCCAGAAAATCCACGATTTGCCGCGGCGGCTGTTAACCGCCGCCGGGTTCGCCGTCGTCGATCCGCCGGATGGGCATCTGTGCTGCGGTTCGGCCGGAACCTACAACGTGTTGCAGCCGGCCATCGCCGAATCCCTGCGCGAGCGTAAGCTCGCGGCCATCGCGCGCGTGAACCCCGACATTATCGCGGCCGGCAATATCGGCTGCATCGCGCAGCTTACGGGTGGCCGATCGCCCGTCGTGCATACCGTCGAGCTACTCGATTGGGCAACGGGCGGCCCACGCCCGACTGCCCTGGAAGGCCGCTTGGCCGGCACCACCGGATAGGGGTAATGGGCCCATGGCGCGATGGGTTGCAGCCGCACTGATCTTCCTGGCCTTTGCGCTTCGGGCGGGAGTTCTCGCCGATCAGAACGACCCTCGGCTCGACCGGCTCTTCGAACGCCTGCGCGCGACCCAGAGCCCCGCCGAATCCGAGGTCATCGAAGCCCGGATTTGGGAGATTTGGGGTGAGTCCGCCGATCGCCAGGCGAACCTGCTCATGGCGCGCGGCAGTGCCGCGTTGGACCGACGGGAATTGCGCGTCGCGCTCGCCGCATTCGACGAGTTGGTCAAACAGGTGCCCGATTTCGCGGAAGCCTGGAACAAACGCGCGACCATCTATTATTTGCTGGGCCGGATCGATGAATCGGTGCGCGACGTGCAACGCACATTGGCGCTGGAGCCTCGGCATTTCGGCGCCCTGTCCGGTCTCGGGCTCATCTATATGGGGTTGGACAACGACCCCTCGGCGATCAAGGCATTCGAGGCGGCGCTTAAGCTTCATCCCAACATCGAGGGCGTGAAGGCGAATCTCGAAACACTCATGCGCCGCCAACGGCGCCGCGATATCTAAAGGCCGCGGGGCCGCCGTAAGACCTTGCGATCGCTCGATAACCTCAAGTTGACTTTGTTCTATGCCAGCGCGCGCGATAAGATCGCGCTTAAGCAAACATCGGCCTGGAGGACAGCAATGCTGATCAAGGTCAAACGCGGCTGGGAATTGCCCGAATCGGCCGCCACCCCGGAATCGGTGTTCCACGACCGCCGCAGCTTCATCAAGACCGCGGCGGCGGGGACCATGTTGCTCGCGGCCGGCACCCCGGCGCTCGCCCAAACCGCCAAGCCGTCCGCCGATCCCTCGGCCGATTTGTACCCGGGAAAGCGCAACCCGCGTTACGTGCTGGACCGCGATCTGACGGACGAGAAAGTCGCGACGACCTATAACAATTTCTACGAATTCGGCACGTCCAAGACGATCTGGCAGGCGGCGCAGAAGCTGCCGACCCGGCCCTGGGAAATCGCCGTCTCCGGCATGGTGGAAAAACCCTTCACCATCGGCGTCGACGATCTTTTGAAAAAGGTGAGCGTCGAGGAGCGCCTCTATCGCCATCGCTGCGTCGAGCGCTGGGCCATGGCCGTGCCCTGGAGCGGTTTCGGCATGAAGGAATTCGTCGCTTTGTGCAAACCCACGAGCGCCGCGAAATACGTGGCCATGTACACCTTCCAGCGCCCGGACGTCGCGCCCGGCCAAAAGGCGTCGCTGTATCCCTGGCCCTACGTCGAGGGCCTGACCATGGCCGAGGCGACCAACGATCTGACCTTCCTCGTCACCGGCATGTATGGCAAGCCGGTGCCCCGGCAGAACGGGGCGCCGCTGCGTTTGGCCACGCCCTGGAAATACGGGTTCAAATCGATCAAGTCGATCGTGCGCTTTGAGTTCACCGACAAGCGGCCGTTGTCATTCTGGGAGGAAACCCAGGGCGGCGAATACGGCTTTTGGGCGAACGTCAATCCGCAGGTCTCGCATCCGCGTTGGAGCCAAGCGACGGAGGAGTTGATCGGCACCCGCAAGGTCGTGCCGACGCAGCTTTTTAACGGGTATGGCGAATTCGTCGCCGACCTTTACAAAGACATGAAGAACGAACGGCTCTACGCCTAGGCGGTCGGCCTGGTGAAATCGAAACGGCCCGCCCTGAGGCGGGCCGTTTCTCTTTTGGCTGTCAGCTTTTTGGGCTCCGGCGTTTGATGTCCTTCACCATCCGGCCGAAATAGCGCTCCGCCCGTTTGCGTTCGCGCGCCGCGGTTTCCCAGCGCCGGCTTTCCTGAAAGGCGGCTTCGCGGGACAGCTTGCGCCAGCTTTCGTAGCGCCCCGGATCGAGGCTTCCATCGGCCAAAGCCGCGCGCACGGCACAGCCGGGCTCGGCCCCATGGCTGCAATCGTTGAAGCGGCAATCGGCGATCAATGCGTCGATTTCGGCGAAGCCCGCCAGCGCGGTTTGGCCGTCATACCAGGGAGCGATTTCACGCAAGCCCGGCGTATCCACGATCATGGCGCCGCCGGGCAGGAACAGAAGCTCCCGCCGCGTCGTGGTGTGCCGGCCTTTTCCGTCCTCGTCGCTTACCGCGCCGGTCTCCTGCCGGTTTTCGCCGAGCAGGCGGTTGATCAGGGTCGATTTGCCGACGCCGGACGAGCCGACGCAGGCCACGGTACGGCCGCCCGCCAGATAAGGGGACAGCGCCTCGACGCCCGCGCCCGATCGCGCGCTCAAGGTCAGCACCGTCAGACCTGGCGCCAAGGCTTCGAGTTCGGTTTTCCGATCGCCGATATCGGGCGCTTCGTCCGCCTTGTTGATGACGACGACGGGTTGAGCGCCGCCATTCCACACCGCGATCAGATAACGCTCGATGCGGCGGGGATTGAAATCATGCCCGGCATCGGTGACGACCAGCGCCGTATCCAGATTGGCGGCGACGAATTGCACCGCCAGTCTTTTGCCGACCGTTTCGCGGGCCAGATAGCTGGCGCGCGGCAGGATCGCCTTGACGCGCCAATCGCCCGGCAACATTTCCGCCGCCACCCAATCGCCGGCCACCGGCGGGTCGTCCGCTTCGCCGCGCCCGCGGCGGGGCAGAATGGCGGCATGCTCGCCGTCTGCCGCCATCAACAGACACCGGCCGCTATCCTGGCGGATAACGCGGCCGGGCCTCAGGCTTCCGTCGCCCAACGCGGCGAAACCCGCCGCGAAATGGGCATTCCAACCAAGTTGTTCCAAAAACATGGGGATGGATCCCTTGTCCAAGTCATACCGCGCGTCCGGCATTCCGCCGGACGCGGTTGAAAGCCCCGGAACTTGAAGCGCCGGAACTTGGCGCTCGCCACCTTTGCCGGCGGCGAGCGGCGGTATTAGGCAAGGTCGGTCATGGCCGCGAGGATCGCGGATCGCGTTGGTGCGAGTCAAGCCCGCGGCTTCCCGCGGCGCGGCGACACGCAGAGTTTACCCGTGTTTATCGCCGGGATGTGTTGCCTGGCGCCGGTCGTCGTGGATTAATCGGCGCCGCGATACTCCGAGGGGCCGGCGCGGCGATGGAATCCATCTATTACGTCATGTGTTTTGCCTGCCATCGCAAATGCAGGCATTGTTATGAAGATCGCTTCCGGCCTTATGTCCGCGGCGAATTGACGGCCGTCGTCGATCAGGCGGTTCGCAATTTCCCCCGGATCGTCGATCATTTCCCGGAGCGGATGACCTATCTCGATCTCAATGATCCGCGCCCGGATGGGAGCCTGAAGGAAAAGACCGGCCGCATCATCCTGTCCGGCGGTGAATCGCTGCTCGAACCCGTGCGCCACGCCGTGACCTATCCGGTGATCGAACGGTTGAACGCGCGTTACGCCGGCAAGGGCGGCGTGAAGATCGTCGTGCAGACCACCGGCGATTTGCTGACCGAGGAAATCGTCGGCGACCTGATGGATCGCGGCGTGTGGATGGTCTCGGTCGCCGGGGTCGATGATTTCCATGTCGGGTTGGAAGGTGAGGACAAGCAGACCGCGTTCAGGGACGAACTCGCCGGCCTGTTCGCACGCCTGGGTCTCCAGCCTTCGCTTTTGCCGTCCACCGATGCGCGCTGGCTGGAACAGGAAGGGCCGCTTTACGGCTTCTTCGGCGCCACGCCGGATTCCTGGATTGGCAAGATATGGCCGCGCGGCCGTGCCTGGGACAACGATCTGTCGAAGGCGACCATCGCCGACAATTTTTGTAACCGCTGGTCGGGCGGATTGAATTTCCTGCAGCACGGCTATAGCGGGTCCGAGGTTTCGGTGGAGCCGACCGGCGATGTTTTTCCGTGCTGCATCAAGACCAAGCTGCCGATCGGCAATCTGCTCGAAGACGATCTGATCGAATTGCTCGATTCACTGGTCGGCGAGCCCGCTTATGAGGCGATTTCGATGGGACACCCGGAGCGCATGGGTGTGGCCCAGGGCTGGGACGTCGAGACTTTCTTGCGGAAATCCAAGACCACGACGCCGTCGGGACGGTCCTATCAAAACCTTTGCATCGGCTGCGACAAATTCCACGCGGAAATGCTCGGACCGGTGCTGGAGGCCGCGCGCAACCGCCGTCGCGCCAACCGATTGGTGCGGCTAGGGAGCCTGATGTGATGAAACGACTCGTCCTGGCCGTCTGTGTGGTGCTTTTGGGTTCGTCGGCTTTCGGGCTGGCGCAGGCGCAGCCATGGCCAGACGTCCTAGCCAAGGCCAAGGGCCAAACCATGTTCTGGAACGCCTGGGGCGGCGACGACAAGACCAACGCCTTCATCGCCTGGGTCGGCGATGAAGTGGAGAAACGTTACGGCATCACCATCCGCCATGTCCGCCTGCGGGACACCGCGGAGGCCGTGACCCGTGTCGTCGCCGAAAAAGCGGCGGGCCGGAATCAAGGCGGTTCCGTCGATCTGATCTGGATCAATGGCCCGAATTTCCTGGCGATGAAGGAGCAGGGGCTGTTGTTTGGGCCGTTCACCGGGCTGCTGCCCAACTACCACTTCGTTGATACCGAGACCAAACCGTCGAATCTGGTGGATTTCACCGTGCCCGTGGATGGGTTGGAATCGCCGTGGCGCATGGCCCAAATCGTGTTCATTCACGATTCGGCGCGCACCAAGGACATGCCGCGATCGATCCCGGCGTTGTTGGATTGGGCCAGGCGCAATCCGGGCAGGCTGACCCACCCGTCGGTCGGGAATTTCCTGGGTGCCACCTTCCTCAAACAGGCGCTCTACGAACTGACGCCCGATCCGGCGATGCTGCAAAAGCCGGCGACCGACGAAAATTTCGACAGGGCCACGGCGCCGCTGTGGGTTTGGTACGACCAGCTGTTGCCTTGGTTGTGGCGGCAGGGGCGGCAATTCCCCGAGACCGGGCCGGCGCAGCGCCAATTGCTCAATGACGGCGACATCGACATCTTGATTTCCTTCAACCCGCCGGAGGCAGCGGTGTCGATCGCGGGCGGGTTGCTGCCGAACACGGCGCGGACCTTTGTCATGGATCGCGGCACCATCGGCAATACCAGCTTCGTCGCGATTCCCTACAACGCCGCGAACAAGGAGGCGGCGATGGTCGTCGCCGATTTCCTGCTCGACCCCATCGCCCAGGCAAAGGCCCAGGACCCGGCGGTGCTCGGCAATGTCACGGTGCTCGATTTGCGGAAGCTGACGGCGGAACAACGGAGCTTGTTCGAGACCTTGCCGCGCGGCGCGTCCACGCCGACACCGGCGGAGCTGGGCCGGGTTCTGCTCGAACCGCACGCCTCATGGATGACGCGCATCGCCGCGGAATGGACGAAGCGTTATACGCGATAGACCCGCCCGAGCCGTCTCACCATCCAGCCCGATGCTGCGCGTCGCCCCGGTTGTCACCCTGCTGCTGCTGATCCTGCCCATCGCGGCGGGACTTGCGGGTACGGTTCTGCCCTCCTTCGGTTATCTGCCGGCGCTGGGCGGGACCGATTTCAGCCTTGGGCCATGGCGCGACCTTTTGGCATATCCCGGATTCGGCAGCGCCCTTCGTTTGAGCATCGTCACCGGCCTCGCCGCTACGATGTTGTCCTTCGCCATCGCCGTTCTAACCTGCGCCGCTTTCCATGGGGCGCCCGGATTCCGACGCCTTCAAGCCGCGATCGCGCCGATCCTGGCGATGCCGCATTCGGCGCTCGCCATCGGTTTTGCCTTCTTGATCGCGCCCAGCGGCTGGCTGGCGCGACTTGCCGCGTCGGCCACGGGCGCGGATCGACCCGCCGCTATCGTCACCGTCCAGGATGAAGGCGGGCTCGCGCTCATCGCCGGGCTGCTGCTCAAAGAGGTGCCCTATCTTCTCCTGATGATATTCGCGGCGCTGAATCAGACGCCGGCGCGGCATGCTTTGGCGATCGCGCGCAGCCTCGGTTATGGCGGCGCCTTGGCCTGGATCAAGGTCGTGCTGCCGCGGATCTATCCGCAAATCCGTTTGCCGATTTATGCCGTGCTGGCCTTCTCGCTGTCGGTCGTCGATGTCGCCCTGATCCTGGGGCCGGGCAACCCGCCGCCTTTGGGGCCGCTCGCCCTGCGCTGGTTCTCCGATCCGCTTTTGTTGCTCTATTTCCCGGCCGCCGCCGCCGCCAGTGTGCAGTTGGCGCTGTTGGTGGCCGCCATCACGTTGTGGCGGATTGCGGAGGTCGTCGTGGCGAGGGCCGGGCGAAAGTGGATCGCGCGCGGCGGGCGCGGGCTCGCCGTGCAGCCCTTCTTAAAAGCCGGTGGGCGAATCGCCTGGCTGCTGCTGGCGGTGAGCGCGCTGAGTTTGTTGGCGATGGGTTTGTGGTCGGTGGCGGAGAGCTGGCGCTTTCCCGATCTCCTGCCGACCGGGTGGAGCCTCGCGACCTGGACACGGCAGGCGGCGGGGCTGTGGTGGCCGGCGCGAACCACGATGGTGCTTGCCCTGGTCTCGACATTGATCGCGATGGTCCTGGCACTTGCCTGTCTGGAAAATGAGCAGCGGCGGGGCCTGCATCCGGGTATCGGAGCACTCTGGCTGCTTTACACACCTTTGCTCGTGCCCCAGATCGCGTTTCTGTTCGGCACGCAGATCGTGTTGATCCGTCTTGATCTCGACGGCACCTGGACGGCGCTGGTTTGGTCGCATCTGCTGTTCGTGTTGCCCTATGTGTTCCTGTCGCTGGCCGACCCATGGCGGAACATCGATCCCCGGCTGATCCGCACGGCGGCCTGCCTGGGTGCCTCGCCGCTGCGAATCTTGTTCGCGGTCAAGCTGCCGATGATGTTGCGCCCGCTGTTGGCTGCGGCCGCGGTGGGGTTCGCGGTCAGTGTCGGCCTGTATTTGCCGACCCTGTTCGCCGGCAACGGTCGATTCGCAACGCTGACGACGGAGGCGGTGACGCTGGCCGGGGGTGCCGATCGCCGCATCATCGGCATCTATGCGTTGCTACAGGCGCTGTTGCCGCTTTTGATCTACGCCATCGCCTTGGCTGCGCCGCCGATCGCCTTCCGGCATCGCCGCGCGCTGGCGGTCGCGTCGTGACCGGCGCCTTGCGCCTGGAAGGTGTGGAGATCGCGCTGCACGGCCGCGTGTTGATTCCAGCGCTCGACTTGACCGTCGCGGCGGGCCGGGCCGTGACGTTGATGGGGCCGAGCGGGTCCGGCAAATCGACGTTGCTCGCCTTTCTCTGCGGCACTTTGGACCCCGCTTTCACCGGGCGGGGGCGTGTCCACGTTAATGGCCTGGAGGTGACGGCGCTGCCGCCGGAGCAGCGGAAACTCGGCATCCTCTATCAGGACGACCTGTTGTTTCCGCACTTGTCGGTGGGCGGCAATCTCGCCTTTGGGCTGACGGCCGCGATCCGCGGCGCCGCGGCGCGGCGCGAGCGCATCGACGCGGCGCTGGCCGAGGCCGGTCTCGCCGGGTTCGCCGGGCGCGATCCGGCGACTCTGTCGGGCGGGCAGCGGGCGCGCGTGGCTTTGCTGCGCGTCCTGCTGTCGGAGCCGCGCGCCTTGCTGTTGGACGAACCCTTTGGCAGGCTGGACGCGATGCTGCGCCAGGATTTTCGCCGCTTCGTCTTCGATCACGCCGCATCCCGCGGTTTGCCGGTTCTTCTGGTCACCCATGACGAGGCGGATTCAAACGCGGCCGGCGGTCCGGTCATCAGGCTTTAGGGGAGGTCAGCAATGGCGGCGCGTGATGGCGGCGATGGCGGCGATGGTCTTCGCATCGGGCCTGGCGGCACAGGAAATGGTCATTGTGCCGGCCGGGCCGTTCACCATGGGCAGCAATGACGGACCGGAGGATGAACGCCCCGCCCATCAAGTGGACTTGCCTATGTTCCAGATCGACCGCCTGCCCGTGACCAACGCCGATTTCGCCTTGTTTCTCGAGGCGCGCGGCGCGGTCGCGGCGAACAACGCGCGGTACTACGATTTCGACGACAGCGATGCCCGCATCCATCGCGTCAACGGACGCTGGACCGCCGATGCGCCCTTCGCCAACCATCCGGTCATCGAACCGAGCTGGCTCGGCGCCCGCGAATATTGCCTGTGGCGGGGGAAACGCCTGCCCACCGAGGCCGAATGGGAAAAGGCGGCGCGGGGCACCGATGGGCGGCGTTACCCCTGGGGGAACACGCCGCCCGGTCCAGGGCAAGCGCGATTCGACTCCGGTTGGACCAATACCGCCGCGGCCGACGCTCATCCCGCCGGGGCCAGTCCCTATGGCGCGCTCGACATGGCCGGCAATGGCTGGGAGTGGGTGTCGAGCCTTTATCTGCCCTATCCCTATCGGGCCGATGACGGCCGCGAGAACCCCACGGCCGCGGGCGCTCGCGGCACCCGCGGCGGCGGCGCGGATTCGCGGATCGAGGACATCACGACGACGCAGCGTGGCCGCACCCTGTCGCGCGGCCCCACCGCCGGCCACCACAATATTGGCTTCCGCTGCGTGCGTTGAGACTAGTGGATCGAATCTAACACTTGGTGCCCGCGTCTGACGGCGGCGATGATTTTGTCCGGATCGGCGGTCCAAGTGAAGGGCCTGGGCGCGGCGTTGGTTTCGGCGAGGAAGCGGTTGATGGCAGCCTGGAGGTCGACGATCGAATGG
>SHVT01000039.1 GCA_009694125.1 Rhodospirillaceae bacterium
GAGAGCCTCAGACGGTCCGCCGCCTGCGTCAGCAAGGACCGGCCATCGGCATCGGGTGAAGCGATCTTCTCCAACAATTCGCCGTCGGCCTCGGCATTGGTCCGGATGCGGCCCGAAGCGACCACACCGGCGCCCTCGCCACGCGGCGTCACAAGCCCGGCGTAGCGCGCCGCCTGCCGCTCGCGCGCTGCCATGACCCGCCGCGCTACTTCGGCGGAGCCTTCCGCGGGCGGCGGGAGCGACAAATCGGCGGGGCTGACCGCCGGCACGTCAATATGCAGATCGATGCGGTCGAACAACGGTCCCGAAATGCGCGTCTGGTATTCCATCGCGCATTTCGGGGCGCGCCCGCAACCCCGCTCCGGATCGCCCAGATAACCGCATTTACAGGGATTCATGGCGGCGACGAGCTGCACGCGCGCCGGATAGGCAACATGGGCGTTGGCGCGGGCGACAACGGCGCGCCCGCTTTCGAGCGGCTGCCGCAACGCCTCGAGCGCCCCGCGTTGGAACTCGGGCAATTCGTCCAGGAAAAGCACACCGAGATGGGCCAGCGACACCTCCCCCGGCTTCGCTCGCATGCCGCCGCCGACCAACGCCGCGACGGAGGCGGAATGGTGCGGGTCCCGAAACGGACGGCGACGCGTGATCCGCCCGTCGGCAAGCTGGCCCGCGACGCTGTGGACCATGCTGACTTCCAGCGCCTCGGCTGGATCGAGTGGCGGCAAAATACCGGCAAGACGTTGAGCCAACATCGATTTACCGGCGCCCGGCGGCCCGATCATCAACAGGTTATGGGCGCCCGCGGCGGCCACTTCGAGCACGCGCTTCGCCGATTCCTGGCCTTTGATGTCACGCAAATCGGCATGAGCGCCTTCTTCATCCGCCAGGGCCGGAACCGGCGGCGACAGGACCTGCGTGCCTTTGAAATGGTTGATGAGCGCCAGCAGCGACGGCGCGGCCAGGATCTCGATGCGACCGGCCCAGGCCGCCTCCCCGCCGCAGGCCTGCGGGCAGATCAGCCCCCGATCGTGGCTGGAAGCGCCGATGGCCGCGGGCAATACGCCGGCGACCGCGGTCAGCCTGCCGTCCAGCCCTAACTCGCCGAGCGCGGTGTAGGGTTCTACGTCCTCCGCCGCCAAAACCCCCATCGCCACCAGCAGGCCAAGCGCGATCGGAAGATCGAAATGGCTGCCTTCCTTAAGGACATCCGCCGGCGCCAGATTGACGGTAATACGCTTCGCCGGCAACGAAAGGCCCAGCGCGAACAGGGCGGCACGAACACGTTCGCGCGATTCGGCGACCGCCTTGTCCGGTAGCCCGACCACGGTGAACGCCGGCATCCCAGAGGACATCTGCACTTGGACATCGATGTCGAGCACATCGATGCCCCGAAACGCCACGGTGCTGACCCGCGCGACCATGTCACACCAACCCACCAATTGAACGACGATGGTATTGGCAGGCGGGCGGTTGAGCCAGCTTTACCTAGCCGGCGGTGAAATCGACCCGACTTAGAGAGATTTGTGAGGCGGCCTTGCGGCCACGTCGCGGCGACGGCTTAAACATCCCGCCGCAGCTTTCGTCCCGGCGGCTGTTCACCCCTGACACTGCCAGTATACAGTGCGACGCCGCAGTCCTAACGGCAAGGAGCCGCCCGAATGTTCGCCACGCTACGCAAATTCTTCGGCGACCTCTGGATGCTCACCCGGCCCTATTGGGTGTCGGAGGACCGCATACGCGCGCGGGCGCTTTTGGCGACCATTGTCGGGATCAATTTGGGCCTAGTCTACATCACCGTACTCATCAACGAGTGGAACAACGCGTTCTATAACTCGCTTCAGGACAAGGACTATGAAGCGTTCCAAAGCCAGATCGTCCGTTTTAGCTGGCTGGCCGCGCTCTATATCGCAGGCGCGGTGTACCAACTCTATCTTAACCAAATGTTGCAGATACGGTGGCGGCGCTGGCTGACCGCCCGCTACGTCGATTCCTGGCTGGATGAACGTGCGTATTACCGCATGCAGCTTATGGACAAGGGTACCGACAACCCGGATCAACGCATCCAGGAGGACTTGAAGCTGTTCGTGGCGCAGACCTTGAGCCTAACGCTTGGGCTGATGACCTCTGTCGTCACATTGGGCTCATTCGTGACGATCTTGTGGGGTTTGTCGGGCGACCTCGAAATCCCGTTCGGCGATTCAACCGTTGTCGTGCCCGGCTACATGCTGTGGGCGGCGATCGTTTACGCCATCGTGGGCAGCTCGCTTACCCACCGGATCGGCAGGCCGCTCGTCAAACTCAATTTCGAGCAGCAACGTTACGAGGCCGATTTTCGCTTTTCCCTGGTCAGGCTGCGCGAAAATGCGGAGGGCGTCGCGCTTTATCGCGGCGAGGCCGACGAACGACGCTCGCTGATGGATCGATTCGGCTGGGTCGTCAACAATTGGCGCGCGATCATGGACCGCCAGAAGAAGCTGACCTGGCTTACGGCGGGGTATGGACAAATCGCGATCATCTTTCCCTTTGTCGTCGCTGTGCCGCGATTTTTCGCGGGCGCCATCGAATTAGGTGGATTGATGCAGACCGCGTCCGCCTTCGGCCAGGTGCAGAGCGCGTTGAGTTGGTTCGTCGACGCCTACCCGACGCTCGCCGACTGGAAAGCAACGGTCGATCGCTTGACCGGATTCGAGGCGGCGACAATGGGCGCGCGGACCTTGCCCCAAACGGACCGAGGCCCGGTCTTGACCCCCGGTCCCGACCCCGCCTTGACTGTGGAGGGTATGGCCCTCGATCTGCCCGATGGCCGGGCGCTGTTGGCCGACATCAGCCTGCGAATCGAAAACGGCGAATCGGTGTTGATCGACGGCCCTTCGGGTTCGGGCAAAAGCACTCTGTTTCGTGCCTTTGCCGGCATCTGGCCGTTCGGACACGGGCGCATCGCGATGCCCAAGGACGCCCGCGTTCTTTTCCTTCCCCAGCGTCCCTATCTCCCCCTCGGCACCTTGCGGGCCGTGGTGAGTTATCCGGCGTCACCTGGAGCATTCAGCGACCAAGAGGTCATCGCCGCGCTCAGGGACAGCACGCTTGTCGCCCTCGTCGACCGGCTGGATGAGAACCAACACTGGGCGCTCCAGTTGTCTCCGGGCGAACAACAACGACTTGCCATCGCGCGCGCGCTTTTGCACAAACCGAACTGGTTGTTCCTGGACGAGGCCACCTCGTCGGTGGACGAGCCCACCGAAACGCGGCTCTATCAGCTGGTCCGCGAACGCCTTCCCGCCACGACTTTGGTCAGCATCGGTCATCGCCCCTCGCTTGCTGCCTTCCACAATCGCCGGCTGGCGATCCGGCGACGCGACAACGGTCCGGCCGAAGTCGTGCCCTGGATCGCACCGGCGGCGGCGGCCGGTTGAGGCGGCGATTTTTCATTTTCGTCCATGAACACCACGGAATTGTTGGCAGCCCTTGCGCTTCACCAGGCAGGCCGTTTGAACGAGGCCGAGGCGATCTATCGCCGAATACTCGACCGGCAACCCAACCATGCCGACGTCCTTCATCTGCTTGGCGTGGTGGCCCATCAGCGCGGCGACCATGCCGCGGCCGCCGCGTTGATTGGCAAGGCGTTGGACGTCGATTCCGGGAATGCCGACTTTCACAGCAATCTTGGCGAGGCGATGCGCGCGCTCGGCAAATCCGAAGAGGTGCTGGACTGTTTTCACAAAGCCTTGATCCTGAACCCGGACAATCCGGAGTTACTGGTCAATTTCGGCAACGCCTATCTCGATCTTGGTCGCAATGCGGCGGCGGCCGAGAAATATCGCAAGGCCCTCGCGCTGCACCCCGACCTTGCCGCCGCCCATTACAATCTCGGCAACGCTTTGAAGGCCGCGGGCGATCCTGCTGCCGCGATCGAGAGCTATCGCGCGGCCCTGAATCTCGATCCCGCCAACGCCGACATCTTCAACAATCTCGGGCATGCGCTTCAACAGGTTGAGCGCTACGACGACGCCATCGCCCATTACCGGCAGGCGATCGCCGTCGACCCGGCTTACGCCCAAGCCCACAACAACCTTGGCAATGCGTTTCAGGACCTCGGCGATTTTGACGCCGCAATGGTTTCATATCGTCGGGCGGTCGAACTGAACCCCGGCTTCGCCGAGGCCTGGGACAATATCGGCAACGCCTTCCAGGATCGCGGGATGCTGGATGATGCTTTGACGGCGCATGACACCGCGCTCTCCATCCGGCCCGGCGACGCCGACATCCGGTTCAACCGGGCCTGCGCCTTGCTCCTCGGCGGCGATCTGCGGCGCGGCTTCGCGGAATATGAATGCCGCTGGCAGGCCAGGAAATTTCCATCGCCCCGCCGCGATTTCGTCCAACCGTCCTGGGATGGCTCGACGCTCGACGGTGGCACCGTGTTGCTTCATGCCGAACAGGGGCAGGGGGATACGCTCCAATTCCTCCGTTACGTGCCCGAGGCGGCCAAACGCGCCCGTGTCGTCATCGAATGTCAGCCCAGTCTCGTCAGGCTTGCCGCCACGGTTGGCGGCATAAGCGAAATTATCGCCCAGGGCGACGCCCTGCCCGATTTCGACGTGCACCTGCCCCTGATGAGCCTGCCTCATGTTCTTGGCGCCGCCCCCGACACATTATCGGCGAACATCCCCTATCTCCGCGCGCCGGACGCGACCGCCCGGGAATGGGCGACCAAGAATTGGCGCCGTGGCGGAGCCAGACTCCATGTCGGTCTGGTCTGGGCCGGCAATCCCCGCAATCGGCCCGGTCGGCTGAGGTCCCTACCGATCGCGAAACTGCTGCCCCTCCTGCGGCAGTCGGACGTCGCCTTCTACAGCCTTCAGCTGGGGGCCGGTGCGAACGATCTCGGGATGCTGCCATCGGACGCGGCGATCCTGGACGTGAGCGGCGAAATTCGCGATTTCGCCGATACCGCCGCCATTGTCGCGGGTCTCGATCTGGTCGTCAGCGTTGATACCGCGGTCGCACATCTCGCCGGCGCATTGGGTCGGCCGGTGTGGACATTGCTTACCCATTCCGCCGATTGGCGATGGTTCTTGCGCCGACCCGACAGTCCTTGGTACCCGACGATGCGTCTTTTCCGCCAGCCGCGACCGGGTTACTGGGAGGCGGTCATCGACGAGGCGGTTGCGGCTTTGGAAGGTTTGAGCGGCAAGCCTTGATTTAGGCCGGACGTCGGTCCTTGAGGCGCGATTCGATCGCCGCCCATATACGTTCCTCTAGGCAGACGCCGTCGAAACGGTCGATTTCCTGGATGCCGGTCGGCGAGGTGACGTTGATTTCGGTCAGGTAGCCGCCGATCACGTCGATGCCCACGAAAATCAGCCCGCGTTCGCGTAAAGCCGGTCCGATGGTGGCGCAGATTTCGCGGTCCCGTGCATTAAGCGTCGCCTTCATCGCCCGGCCCCCGGCATGCAGGTTGGCGCGCGCCTCACCCTCGGCGGGAACGCGCACAAGGGCGCCGCCCACCTCGCCGTCGATCAGAATGATGCGTTTGTCGCCCTCGCGGATTTCCGGCAGGTAACGCTGCACGATCAACGGCTCGCGATAGAGCTGAGTGAACATCTCCAGCAACGCATTCAGATTTTCGTCCTGCGGCGTGACATGGAAGACGCCGGCGCCGCCATTGCCGTAGAGCGGCTTGACCACGATGTCGCCATGAAACGCCCGGAAATCGAGAATCTCGGCGCGGTCGGTGGTGATCAGCGTGGGCGGCGTCAGTTCCTGAAAATGGGTGACGAACAGCTTTTCCGGCGCGTTGCGAACCTGGATTGGGTCGTTGACCACCAAAGTGCGGGGATGGATTTGTTCAAGCAGATGTGTGGCCGTGATGTAGGCCATGTCGAAGGGCGGATCCTGGCGCATCAAGACGACATCGATCGCGGCGAGATCGATGATCCTCGATTCGCCGAGGGTGACATGGTTGTCCTTCTCGCGCCGCACGGAGAAGGGCCGCGCCTTGGCACGAACCCGGCCCTCGCGCAGGCTCATCTGCGAGGGCAGATAGTGAAACAGCGCATGGCCGCGTCGCTGTGCTTCTAAAGCCAGCGCAAAAGTGCTGTCGGTATCGATATTGACCCGTTCGATCGGATCCATCTGAACGGCGACGGCGAGGCTCATTGGCATCTCTCGACTTGGCCGCGAAATTCGAGCTTTCGCCGCCCGAATTAGGCGCGCGGCCGCGAAGGGTCGTCTTTCAACCGGACATGGCTCACGACGCGGCGGACATAGCTGAGGTTGCGGGCGATGTCGGTGACGCGGTCGAGTTCGGCTTGGCTCTGCGCAACGCCGAGAAGGTAAACGATGCCGCGAACCGTCTCCACGCTGTAATTGATCGACTGCACGCGCTCATCGAAAAGCATTCGCGCCTTGAGCTGCGTGGAAATCCATGTGTCTTGCGCGAACTCGCTCACGCCGCCGCCATCGGCCACTTCGATTTCATTGATGACCTCGACCACGCCGGCGGCCTGCCCGGCGAGACGCGCGGCATCGCTCCGATATTGCGACGACGACACAACCCCGGTCAGCAGCACGCGGCCCTCATGCACCTGAAGACTGACCTTTTGCATCATGTCGACGTTGTGCTGGAGCCAGTAATTGTTAATTTCGACCCGAATCGCGGTGTCGTTCGCGGCAGCGCGGATGCCACGCTCCTCGGACGCCGCGACCCCGACGGTCGCGCCGGCGCCGACGGCAAGGCCAACACATCCCGACAGGCCGAGCCCGGCGAGGACCAACACGATCAGCACGAAAAAGGAACGTCCCGTTGCTGATTTCACAGCGACCTCCAAGAGTTAGACTTCTCATCGACCGGGCGCCACGCATCCCGTAAGTGGAGCGGCCAGCGCCACGGCGTGACCAAGACCGCGTCGAAGCGGCAATCGAGCCCGGATAGATCGGCACGGCCCGCCATGAATAGCGCAGCGGCGCGAGAAATGCGCGCTCGCTGGCGTTGCGAAATCGAGTCCGCCGCCAAACCGAGTTCGTCACGGGCCTTAACTTCGACAAAAACAACCAAATCGCCACGCCGCGCGATCAGATCGATTTCGCCGGCGGCACAGCGAAAACCATGGGCGAGAACGCGGTAACCCCGCAGCCGCAATGCCCAGGCGGCGATCCATTCCGCGCGGCGGCCCCGCCGCCACGCGCGCAACCGCGACTCAGGCGCGACCAGCGGGGTCGCGCTCGGCAAGGGCGAGGGCGCGGGCATAGACCTGACGGCGCGGCAAGCCGGTGGCGGCGGCGACAAGGGCGGCGGCGTCGCGATGGCTCATGGCCGCCAGCGCCACGCGCAAGCGGTCATCGAGATCGGCCTCAGGCATCGCCACGGTCTCCAGCGGCGGGCCAACGACGATGACGATTTCGCCGCGCGGGGGTCCGGCGTCGCGATAGTGAGTCGCCAGTTCGGATAAAGAGCCGCGCCGGACTTCTTCGTAGAGCTTCGTGATTTCGCGAGCGATGGCGGCCGGGCGATCGCCGAAGGCCGTAAGCAACTCGCCGAGACATTCGGCCAGGCGCCGCGGAGATTCGAAAAAAAGGAGGGTCGCATCGACCAATCTCAGACGGTCGAGCGCCGTCTGCCGCGCCGCCGGTCGCGCCGGTAGAAATCCCGCGCAGAGGAACCGATCCGGCGGCAACCCCGACAGCGACAAGGCGGCAATCGTCGCGGAGGGACCGGGAACGACCGTAACCGCGACACCGGAAGCGACCGCCTCGCGCACGAGTTTGTAACCCGGATCGGAAATCAGCGGCATTCCGGCGTCGGTGACCAGTGCCAGGCTCTCGCCCGCCTTGAGGCGCCCGATGAGAGCCGGCCGGACCCGATCGGCGTTGTGATCGTGATAGACGGTGAGACGCGCCTTGATGGCGTAGGCGGACAACAACTTCCGCGTCACGCGCGTGTCTTCGCACACGATCAGGTCCACACCGCTCAACACGTCGAGCGCGCGCAAGGTCACGTCGCGCAGATTGCCGATTGGCGTCCCCACGATGTGTAAACCGGGTGCCGGTTTACTTCGATGGATGTGGCCGTTAGGCTCCGGCCATTCGGGCTCGCTGGAGGAAGTGTGTGATTCAGCCTGCATTCGCGCTGATGTCGCGTTTCTCGTTCGCCGGGACATCCCTGCTCGCTTTCATGGTGCTGGCAGGCTGCCAAGACCTCAACCTACCCAACCTGCGTACGCTCCCGCAAGCGACACCGACGCAGCCGCAACGCCCGCCCGTGGCGGCGCCGCCACCGGCTGTCTCGGCCCAGTTGCCCTCGGTGCCCGTCCGGCCGGCGGTCGAGGGGCCGGCGCGCGTGGCGTTCCTGGTTCCCCTGTCCGGCGCAGCCGCGGCCCTCGGACAGGCCATGCTGGACGCCGCGCATCTCGCGCTCTTCGACCTGGGCAATGACGCCATTGTGCTGATCCCGCGCGACACACAAGGGACACCCGAGGGTGCGGCCGCCGCCGCGCGGGCGGTGCTGGCCGAGGGCGCCGAACTCATCGTCGGGCCGCTGACCTCGGCCGAGGCGACCGCGGTGGCGGGTCCGGCCCGCCTCGCCCAGGTCAACGTGCTCGCTTTTTCCAGCGATCGCTCCATTGCCGGAAATGGCGTCTTCGCGCTCGGTATCACACCGCAAGCGCAAGTCGAACGGATTGTCGCCTACGCCCAGAACCGTGGCGTGGCGCCGATTGCCGCGCTGGTTCCCGACAGTGTTTACGGCAACACCGTTGTCGATACGTTGCGGCAGACCGCTTCACGCCTGGCGCCCGGCTTGCTGGGCCCCGTCGAGCGTTACGATTCCGTGGACAGCAACCTTTCGCCGGTGGTCCGCCGCCTCGCCAACTACGAATCCCGCCGCGCCGAACTCGCGGCCTTGCGCCGCACGCTGGAAGGCACGACCGATCCCGCGACGCGTGAGGCGCTGCGGCAATTGGACGGCGCCGCCACGATCGGCGAGGTCGGATTCAAATCGATATTGCTGCCGGAAGGCGGGGACCGCTTGCTCAGCATCGCCCCGCTCCTCGCCTTTTATGACATCGATCCGGCCCGCGTGAAGTTGCTGGGGACTAGTCAGTGGGACGATCCCCGCCTTGGGCGTGAGCCGGCGCTGGTCGGCGGCTGGTTTGCCGCGCCGGCCGCCAACGCCCGCGCCGGTTTTGAGCGCCGATTCAAAGAGGTTTTCGAGCGCGACGCCCCGCGGCTGGCGACACTCGCCTATGACGCGGTTGCGCTCGCGGCGTTGCTCGCCCGCACCGATGAATCGCCGGATTTTTCGATGTCGGCGTTGACAGACCCCAGCGGTTTCGCCGGCGTCGACGGCATTTTTCGATTCCGCCTCGACGGCACGATTGAACGCGGCCTGGCGGTCATGGAAATCAGGCGCGAGGGCATGCGGATCATTGATCCCGCACCCGAGACTTTCGTCGTCGGTCCCTGAGCGGCCTTAGCCGAGAAGCACCGCCAGCACCGCATTCAGCCTTTGCATGCCGGCAGGGGTCGCCCGAAGGCCAGCCTCGTCCAGCACCAGAAAGCCGCCGTCGATCAGGGTTGCCAGGCGCGAGGAATCCAATACGTCTTCAAAAGAGCGCCGCGTTAGGGTGCGGAACCGTTTGTGTCCAACGCCTTCATGAAGGCGCAGGCCCATCATCAACACTTCTTCCACGCCGTGTTCGTCGACGATGACGTCGCTGCCGACGGTGGCGTGCCCAGCGGCCTCCACCGCCGCCAACCAGGCTTCGGGCGCGCGCGCCTGCGCGGTGGCGAGCCGCTCTCCCGAAATCGTCAGGCGGCCATGGGCCCCGGGTCCGATTCCGACCCAATCGCCCGAACGCCAATAGGTGAGGTTGTGGCGGCATTCCCCGCCAGGACGCGCATGGTTCGACACCTCATAAGCCGGCAGCCCCGCCTCGTCTAACATCTCTTGCGTCGTTTCATAGAGCCAGGTGGAGTCGTCCTCATTGGGCAAGACGATGTCGCCGCGCGCGTGGAGACCGTAAAACGCGGTGCCCTTCTCGATGGTCAACTGGTAGAGGGAAAGATGATCGCCGGCCAGGGCAAGAGCCTCGCGCAGCTCCGCGCGCCAGGCGGCGGCCGTCTGCTCCGGCCGGGTGTAAATCAGGTCGAAAGAAAAACGCGGGAAAAGCCGCGATGCCAGGGCAATGGCGGCCAAGGCTTCGTCGCGGTCATGCGCGCGGCCCAGGAATTTGAGGGCGGGCGCGTCCAGTGCCTGAATCCCCAGCGACAGACGGTTGACGCCCGCCAACCGAAATCCGGCGAAGCGGTCGGCATCGGCTGAATTAGGATTGGCCTCGAGGTTGATTTCGGCTTGGGCGCCAAGCGACCAGTGCCGCGCGGCACGATCGAGCACCGCTGCCACGGTCGCGGGCTGCATGAGCGAGGGTGTGCCGCCCCCGAAAAAAACACTCGTCACGCTGCGGCCAGCGGTCATGCGGCCGAAATAATCAAGCTCGGTCAGCAAAGCTTCCCGCCAGCGCCCCTCATCGATCTTTTCGCGAACGTGGCTGTTGAAATCGCAATAGGGGCATTTGGAGACGCAGAACGGCCAATGGACGTAAAGGCCGAATCCGCCGGTTTCGTCGGACGCCCCGAGGTTTCCCCGATCCGCCGCAATCGCCGCGATCATGATGGCGCCACCCAACAGGAACCGACCAGGAGGCCAAAGGCCCGCGCGCGATGGCTGATCGCATGTTTTTCGGACGGATCCATTTCTCCGAATGTCAAGGATCGCCCGTTGGGCAGAAAGACAGGATCGTAGCCGAAGCCGCGCTCTCCCCGCGGCGGCCACACGAGCACGCCATCCACTTCTCCGGTGAAGGTTTCGCATCGGCCGTCGGGCCATGCCAGCGCCAAGGCGCAGACGAAACGCGCGCGCCGGTCGGCTCGGCCGGCGAGCTCGGTCTCGACCCGCCGCATCGCCGCGGCGAAATCCTTTGTTGGACCGGCCCAACGCGCCGACAGGATACCGGGCGCCCCGCCGAGAGCGGCAACCGCCAGCCCCGAATCGTCGGCGAGCGCCGGCAGACCCGCCGACGTCGCGGCGGCGCGGGCCTTGATTTCGGCGTTGGCGACGAAGCTGTCTCCGGTTTCCTCAGGCTCGGCCAGGCTCAACTTGTCGGCGGCGATGGCCTCGACGCCGAAGGGTCGCAGCAAGTCGGCGATTTCGCGCACCTTGCCTTGGTTGCGGCTGGCGATGACCAAACGCCCGGGCAGGAGACGCCGACTTGCGGCGAGGCGGCCTCCCGGCTCGGCCGAAATCGGCGGTCTACTCAAGAGCGAGCGCGCGCCGCTGGAGGGCAAAGAGTTGCTCCGTTCCCCGCCGTGCCAGCGCCAGCATCGAATCGAGTTTTTCCTGACCGAAAGGCTCGCGCTCGGCCGTGGCCTGAACTTCGACGAGACCACCTCTACCGGTAACCACGAAATTGGCGTCGGTATCGGCGCTGCTGTCTTCGGCGTAATCCAGATCGAGAACCGGCACGCCACCGACCACCCCGCAGCTGATCGCGGCCACTTGGTCGACAAGCGGCATCTCCTTGAAGGTTCCGGCTTTGATCAAGCGGTCGCAGGCCAACCACAACGCGACATAGGATCCGGTGATCGCCGCCGTGCGTGTCCCACCATCGGCTTGGATGACATCACAATCGATCCGTATTTGGCGTTCGCCCATGCGCTTCAGATCGGTCACCGACCTCAGGGCACGGCCGATGAGCCGTTGAATCTCATGCGTGCGCCCGCTTTGACGGCCGCGCGAAGCCTCCCGATCCGTCCTGGTATGGGTGGATCGCGGCAGCATCCCGTATTCGGCGGTCACCCAGCCGCTCCCGGTGAACCTGAGAAAAGGCGGCACCTTGTCCTCAAAGCTCGCCGTGCAGAGGACATGAGTATCGCCGAACCGGACAAAACAAGAGCCTTCGGCGTGTTTGCTGAAACCGGGCTCGAGGCTGATCGGTCGAAGCGCATCGGCTGCGCGACCGGAGGGACGCATGAAGCTGTTTTCCTTTGATATGGCGATCAAGTGCGCCACCCTATCCCGGCGCGGGAGGCGCCGTCCAGCTTGGGCGGGGCGGACTCCGGCGGGATCGCGACATTGACGCTACAGGACGCCGAACCTACATTGCATCCGGCAAACTCATGCTGACACGATTACACGACCCGCCACCGCCTAAGTCACTCGTCGGCGAACTTAATCAGCGTTCGCGCGAGGTATTTCGGCGGATTGTGGAATCCTATGTCGAAACCGGAGAGCCGGTCGGTTCGCGTACCTTGTCGCGCCGTCTCGACGTCCAGCTTTCCCCGGCGACGATCCGCAACATCATGGCCGACCTTCAGGATGCCGGCCTGCTCCACGCGCCACATACCTCCGCCGGACGCTTGCCGACGGAGGCCGGCTTGCGGTTGTTCGTTCACGGCCTGCTGGAAGTCGGCGCCCTTACCCAGGATGAAAAGTCCAACATCGAAATTCAATGCAACGCCGCCGGGCGAAGTCTGGCTCACGTCCTGGAAGAAGCCACGACCATGCTTTCGGGCCTGGGCCATTGCGCCGGCATGGTCTTGGCGCCAAAAACCGACGAGGCGGTCAAACATATCGAATTCGTCGGCCTTGGGCCGGGCCGAACCTTGGCCGTGATGATCTCGCAAAGCGGCGTCGTCGAAAACCGCCTTATGGAAACGCCGCTGGGCTTGCCGCCCTCGGCATTGGCTCAGGCGGGCAACTATTTGAACGCGCGCATGCAGGGCCGAACCTTCGGCGAAGCGCGCGTCATTATCGAAAATGAACTCGAGGATCAGCGCGCGGCGCTTGACGAGTTGACCGCGCGTGTCGTCGAAACCGGGCTTGCCACATGGTCTTCGGACGATACCGGCGGTTATTTGATCGTGCGCGGCCAGGCTCATCTTCTCGACGATGTCAGCGCGACCCCCGATCTCGAGAAAATTCGCGTCCTGTTCGAGGCGCTGGAAACAAAAGAAGCTGCCGTGCGCCTGCTCGACGCGGCGCAGACCGGCGACGGCGTTCAGATCTTCATTGGCGCCGACAACCAACTTTTTGGAATCGCCGGCTGCTCGGTGGTGATCGCCCCCTATTTGAACAGTCGGCGGCAGATCGTCGGCGCGATCGGGGTCATCGGCCCAACCCGCATAAACTATGCGCGGATCATTCCGATGGTTGACTACACGGCTAAAGTGATCGGCCGGCTGCTCGGTTGAAATCAGACTCACAGGCTTCGTCATGACGAACGACAACGATTCTCCCGAGGTGTCGCAGACGGGTCCCGTGGAATCGGGCCGCAAGGAATCGGGCCAACCGAAGCCGCCGGGCCCCCAGGAGGAGGCCAGGGTCGCCATCGAGGCGGAGAATGCGCGGTTGAAAGACCAGTTGATGCGAACGCTGGCCGATACCGAGAACATGCGCCGCCGGCTGCAGCGCGAGACCGACGACGCCACCCGTTTCGCCGTTTCCGGATTTGCGCGGGAGCTTCTTGCCGTTGCCGACAATCTGCGCCGGGCGCTGGACAGCCTGCCGGCGGAGCTGCGCCAGCAGGACGAACGGATTGAAAAATTCGCGGCCGGGGTGGAACTAACCGAACGCGAGCTGATGGCGGTTTTCGAACGCCAGGGCATTCGCCGAATTGAGGCTTTGGGGCGGCCGTTCGATCACAATCTCCACCAAGCGCTGTTCGAGGTGGAAACGGACCGGCCCCCCGGGACGATCATCCAAGTCTTGCAGGATGGCTACGTGCTCCACGACCGCCTACTGCGGCCGGCCCTTGTCGGCGTCGCCAAGACCTCCGCGGCGACGCCGCCGGCGTCGACCCGGATCGACACGACCGTCTAAGAGACCGTTTGAGAAAAGGGATTCCCATGAGGGCGTATTCGTGATTCACACTGTTTATGTGGACACGAGAGACGCGAGGCCGCATGGCCGCGATCGAGCGGAAGACGAAGCGCTATCCGACCGATCTTACCGACGAGGAATGGGAACGGATTGCTCTGCTGTTGCCGAAGCCGGCGCGGCGAGGGCGCAAGCCGAGCGTGGACATGCGGGAGGTGTTGAGCGCATCCGCTATATGACACGCTCGGGCGGCGGCTGGCGCATGCTGCCGAGAGACTTTCCACCATGGCAGACGGTGTACTGGTGGTTCCGACGCTTCGTACGGCTGATGCTGTTCCGCACGATCCACGACATCGCCCTGATGCTGGACCGGGAGCGCACGGGGCGGGAGGCGAGCCCGACGGCGGGCGTGATGGACAGCCAAACGGTGAAGGCGCCGGCACCCGGCGCGCGGCGCGGCTACGACGCCGCCAAGAAGACGGTCGGCCGCAAGCGCCATATCGCGGTCGACACCGATGGTCGGCTCCTGATGGTCAACCTGACACCCGCCGATATTTCCGACAGCGCCGGCGCGCAGGCAATCCTCGATGCGATCCGCAAGCGTTGGCCATGGCTCAAGCACTTGTTTGCCGACGGCGCCTACGATCGGACCCAGCTCATGGACAAGGCAGCTTTCCTCAACTTCGTGATCGAGGTCGTCCGCAGGATCGACCGCGAGCCGGGCTTCAAGGTGCTGCCACGGCGCTGGGTCGTCGAACGCACCTTCGGTTGGATGACACGATGGCGCCGCCTCGTGCGCGACTACGAACAGCGTATCGACGTTTCCGAGGCCATGATCCATGTCGCCATGGGAAGCCTCTTGCTCCGAAGAATCAGCCACTGATCTCATTCTCAAACGGACTCTAAGCCTCAGCGGCGATCGGAGCGACCGCCGTCGTCGTCGGTCAGCCCAAAAATGTCCTGAAGTTCGGCGATGCCGCGGACCGCCACCTGTCCGAGCCGGCGGACGTCGCCTGGACATTGGGCGGCAAAGGCGGCCGATACCAGGACCGAACGATTCATCTGGTCGCAAAGCCCTTCCAGCCTCGACGCCAAGTTGACGGCCGGACCGATCGTCGTGAAATCCAGCCTTTGCGGGGCGCCGACATTGCCGTACAGCACCTCTCCGACGTGAAGCGCCATGCCGTATTTCAAGGTCAGTTCGGCTTGGCTTTCGCGCCGAACATTGAGAGCGGCGATGTTTCGGCGGGCGGCACCGCACGCCGCCAATGCGCGCTCGCACACCTCCGCCTCCCGGCGCTGGGGCCTGACCGGAAAGATGGCGAGCAACCCGTCACCCATATATTTCAAGACTTCCCCACCCTCGGCCATGATCGGGACGACCTGGCATTCGAAATAGTCGTTGAGGAGCGCGACCAGACGATCGCCGGGCACGACATCGGCCAGATGGGTGAATCCACGCAGATCGGACAGCCAGATGGCGGCATGAATGGACTCGGTCTGCCCGCGTCGAATCTGTCCGCCAAGGATGCGCTCCCCGGTTGTCCGCCCCAGATAGGTGCTCAGCAGGTTTACCGCCGTCCAGTGCAGGGCATAAATTTCGGCCACCCGCGCGATGGGTGCGAGGATACCCTCGAAAGCGTCGATCTCGGATTGGCTGAACCCACCCGGCTGCTGCGTCGTCCATGTGATCACTCGGATTTGCCCGTCGAGAAACCGCAAGGGCATGGCCACGTAGTCGGTGACGCCCTCCTTCTGCAGGTCATGCAGAATTGGAAAGTCCATCGGCGATTGGGGATCGCCGATCCGACGCCGGATGGTGCCGCCGGTCAATTTGACGGCGGCAAGCGGGCTGGTTCGGTAGGTGATTTCGTTGACAACCTCGATCGCCGCGTCGGTGACTCGCGTCTTTTCTCCAACCCGCCATAGGAACCGGCGGCCCAGAATGTCGGGGTGAAGCGTATCGATATAGAGGGCGACGCCGTAGAGCAGGACGCCGGCGCTCAAGAGCCGGCGCCCCAGCCTGGCGACAAAAAGGCGCGGCCGCGCGCCGTCGGCGCCGTTGATGATCCACTGGGCAACAGGCTGAAAATCGATCGTATTGGGAACGGCGGCGGCGATAACGCTTCTCCCTCAAGGAATCGGTGGAGTTTCGGCCCTGTCGGTCCGCCGATCAACTGCGATGGCGTGCCGGCTTGACCCGGCCGGGCGGGCCGATTTGGCGCCGATCCGAAGGAAAGCCCCGCCCTGTGGCTGGCCCGCAACGCGCCCGGCCATCAAGCGACAACAAACCTAGGAAAGCCACGATCGGGGTGTTGCAGGCTCAACCCTCCATCCCTATATACTCGCCCGAATCAACGACCTATTTCAGGTAGCCATGGGGATTTCCGCTGGTGCTTTTTAGGGCCAGCGGAGTCCGCCGAAAGTGGGGAAGTGTATGAGTAAAGTTATCGGTATCGACCTCGGCACCACCAATTCCTGCGTGGCGGTCATGGAGGGCTCCGCGCCCAAGGTCATCGCCAATGCCGAGGGGATGAACACGACGCCGTCGATCGTCGCCTTCACCGAAAGCGGCGAACGCCTCGTCGGCCAAGCGGCGAAACGGCAGGCCGTGACCAACCCCTTGCACACCGTCTATGCCGTCAAGCGATTGGTCGGACGGCGCCACGACGACCCCTTGGTGTCCAAGGACAAGGGCCTGGTGCCCTACAAGATCGTGCCCAGCGACAACGGCGACGCCTGGGTCGAGGTCCAGGGGAAGCGTTATTCGCCCAGCCAGATCAGCGCCTTCATCCTTCAGAAGATGAAGGAAACCGCGGAAGCCTATCTCGGCGAGAAGGTCGCGCAAGCGGTCATCACAGTCCCCGCCTATTTCAACGATTCCCAGCGCCAGGCGACGAAGGACGCCGGCAAGATCGCCGGGCTCGAAGTCCTGCGCATCATCAACGAGCCGACGGCGGCGGCGCTCGCCTACGGCCTCGAGAAAAAGAAAGCCGGCACGATCGCGGTTTACGACCTTGGCGGCGGCACCTTCGACGTTTCGGTGCTCGAAATCGGCGACGGCGTCTTCGAGGTGAAGTCGACCAATGGCGACACTTTCCTGGGCGGCGAGGATTTCGACAAGGAGATCATCGACTACCTGGCGATCGAATTCAAAAAAGAGAACGGCATCGATCTGCGCCAGGACCGCCTTGCCCTGCAGCGCCTGAAGGAGGCCGCGGAAAAAGCCAAGATTGAGCTGTCGAGTTCCGTGCAGACCGAAGTGAATCTGCCCTTCATCACCGCCGACCAAACCGGGCCGAAACATTTGGCCATCAAGCTGACGCGCGCGAAGCTCGAATCTCTGGTCGACGCTTTGGTCCAGAGAACGATTGAGCCTTGCCGCGCGGCGCTCAAGGATGCCGGGCTCAAACCCTCGGAAATCAACGAGGTCGTTCTGGTCGGGGGCATGACGCGCATGCCCAAGATCATCGAAACGGTGAAGCAGTTCTTCGGTCGCGAACCGCATCGCGGCGTCAATCCCGACGAAGTCGTCGCCGCGGGCGCCGGAATCCAAGGCGCCGTCTTGAAAGGCGACGTCAAGGACGTGCTACTTCTCGATGTGACGCCGTTGTCGCTGGGCATCGAGACTTTGGGCGGCGTCTTCACGCGCCTGATCGATCGCAATACCACCGTGCCGACACGCAAGAGCCAGACCTTTTCGACGGCCGAGGATGGTCAGACGGCGGTGACCATCCGCGTCTTCCAAGGTGAGCGCGAGATCGCGGCGGACAACAAGATGCTGGGCCAGTTCGATCTTGTCGGCATTCCGCCGGCACCCCGCGGCGTGCCCCAAGTCGAAGTCACCTTCGACATCGACGCCAATGGCATCGTCAACGTGTCGGCCAAGGACAAGGCCACGGGGCGGGAACAGCAGGTGCGTATCGAGGCCCGCAGCGGCCTTTCCGACGAAGACATCAAGAAGATGGTCAAGGAAGCGGAAGCCCACGCCGGCGAAGACAAGAAGCGCCGCGAGTTCATCGAAACCCGAAACCAGGCCGATAGCCTGATCCATTCCACCGAAAAGAACCTGAAGGAATATGGGGATAAGGTTCAGGCCGCCGAAAAATCGGCGATCGAAAGTGAAATCGAGGCGTTGAAGAAAGCCCGTGAATCCGAGGATGTCGCCGCCATTCGAGCCAAGATTCAGTCCCTACAGCAGGCGGCCATGAAACTGGGCGAAGCCATGTACAAGGCGGGACAATCCGGCGACGCGGCTCCAGGTGCCGGGCCGGGTGCCGGGTCCGGTCCAACCGAAGCCGGCGGCGGCGAGAAGCAGGATAAGGTCGTGGACGCCGATTTCGAGGAAGTCGACGAACGCAAACGCAAATAGCGGCCGCGGGTAAGATGTCTTTCGGGGGAAGGTGGCGCCTCGATGAAAACCGGGGGTGGCGCCGCAAGGCGGATCGGGTGAATGGCGAAGCAGGACTATTACGACGTGCTCGGCGTCGCGCGCGGGGCCAGCACTGACGACATCAAGAAGTCCTTCCGCAAGCTGGCCATGCAGTTCCACCCGGATCGGCACCAGGGCGACAAGGAAGCGGAACACAAATTCCGCGAAATCAACGAAGCCTACGACATCCTCAAGGATGACGAAAAACGCGCCGCTTATGACCGTTATGGGCATGCCGCGTTTGAAAACGGCGGGGGCCGACCCGGCGGTACCGGGTTTGAGTTCAATTTCGGCGCCGGGTTCGCGGACATTTTCGATGAAATGTTCGGCGACGTCATGGGCGGCAGGCGCGGCGGCCAAGGCGCGCCGCGCGGGGGCGACGTTCGCTTCAATCTGAAGATTAGCCTGGAAGAGGCATTCAAGGGCCGGCAGACAACCATCCGCGTCCCCAGCCTGGTGTTGTGCGAATCATGCGGCGCCACCGGCGCGGCGGGCGGCTCGAAACCGATCGCCTGCGGCACCTGCCAGGGCCACGGCAAGGTCCGCCAACAAAGCGGTTTCTTCACGATCGAACGCACCTGCCCGGCGTGCCAGGGCGCGGGACGGGTGATCGAAAAACCCTGCCGATCCTGCAGCGGTCAGGGCCGGGTACGCAAGGAACGAACGCTGGCCGTGAACGTACCGCCCGGTGTCGAAGACGGGACACGAATAAGGCTCGCCGGCGAGGGCGAGGCAGGCGTTCGTGGCTCACCACCCGGCGACCTATACCTCTTCGTCGAAATCGCGCCGCATAAGCTGTTTCAACGCGAGGGCGCGGATCTCCTGTGCCGTGTGCCGATTCCGATGACCACAGCGGCACTCGGCGGCGATATCGAGGTTCCGACCATCGACGCCGGTCGCGTGCGTATTAACGTTCCGGCCGGAACGCAGACCGGCCAACAGGTGCGCCTCCGCACCAAAGGCATGAGTGTGTTGCGCAGCAATCAACGTGGCGACCTTTTCGTCGAACTCATCGTCGAGACGCCGGTTAACCTCAATCAGCGGCAGGAAGAGTTGCTGCGAGATTTCGACGGGGCAGGAAACCGCAAGCAGACGAGCCCGCAATCGGAGGGCTTTTTTGCCAAAGTCCGCGAACTCTGGGAAGATTTACGCGAATAGGGACCATGCGCGGCCCCGATCGCCGGGCCGCCGAATTTGCGACCCCCAACCGCGGCTGGCGGCTATAGTCGCGGCAAAGAGGGGGAGCACTTCATGGCGGATATCCGCGTCGGCGTCATCGGTTGCGGCGGTCGCATGGGCCGCATGGTGTTGAGCGAACTCGCCGCCACCAAAGGCTGCCGCATCGCCGGCGGCACCGAACCGAAGGGGAGCGCGCTGCTCGGACGCGATCTTGGCGAGATCGCCGGCACCGGGCCGTTGGGCGTGGCGGTCACCGACAAAGCCGAAACTCTTTTCGCCGGCGCCGATGTTGTCATCGATTTCACGACACCGGCGGCCAGCGTGCTCCATGCTGGCATGGCCGCGCGGACGGGAACGGCGTTTGTGCTCGGCACGACCGGGCTGGACGACAAGCAGTTGGCCGCCGTGACTCGCGCCGCCCGCAAAGCCCCGGTCGTGCGCGCCGCCAACATGAGTCTCGGCGTGACGCTGCTCGCGGCGCTCGTTGAAAAGGTTGCCGCCGCGCTGGGGCCCGACTACGACATCGAAATCGTGGAAATGCATCATCGCCACAAGGTCGACGCACCGTCCGGAACGGCGCTAGCCTTGGGCGAAGCCGCCGCCGCCGGGCGCGGAGTCCGCCTGGCCAAAGTCGCAAGGCGCGGCCGAGATGGCTACACCGGGCCGCGCCGGACAGGAGACATCGGATTTGCGGCCTTGCGCGGCGGCGATGTCGTCGGCGACCATTCGGTTGTCTTCGCCGGGGCGGGCGAACGCATCGAACTCGTCCATCGCGCATCCAGCCGCCAGATATTCGCCCGGGGCGCGGTGCGCGCGGCCCTTTGGGTGGCGGACCGGAAATCCGGCCTTTATTCGATGCGCGACGTTCTCGGGTTTTCTTGAGTTCTATGGCGTCGAATCACGGTGGTTTGGCGCGGAAAGCCTGCGCGTATGAGAAAGAGCACCCCGAAGAATGCGGGCAACTTCGAGCCGTTCCCAAGGCGGCAGAAACGCGCCGATGACCAACGTCTTGCCATGCGACGACAAGGTCAGGGCGCTTTCGTGATTCGGCGGATCGTCGATGTCGACACGCAGCCAATAGGGCTGAAAGCTCCAGATATTGCGCTCACCCCGCCGGCCGACGCGGCACACGGTCAGGGCGTTGTCCGTCAGGCATACGGTCTCGTATGTTTTGCCGCTGGAATAGCTGGCCTTAAATGCCCAATAGACGAGCAGGACATCCAGGCCGAAGAAGCCGAAAACCGGCCAAGCGCCGGCCAACCAGAATGCCAAGCCGGCCGCGAAGCTGACCCCGCCGATGCCGCCCATCACCAGCCAGAACCCCAGTGGACTCAGGCTGCGATGCGGCCGAAGCACCAAATTAAGGTCGGGTTGACCGGCTTCGACCGGCTTTTGCGACACCGCTGCGTCCATTGGCTCATGATAGACGCCGCGCCCCTGGTCCGGCAAATGGGATACGGCCAGTACCGCCGGCGCCATGCGAGGCACGAACCGTTCGATGCGTAAGTCCCACATCGAAGAAACCTTTCGGCGCCTTTCGGCGGCCAATCCGGCGCCGCGCACCGAACTTCGGTATGGGGATCCATTCACACTGTTGTGCGCGGTCGTCCTGTCGGCGCAAGCCACGGACGTCGGCGTCAACAAGGCGACGCCGGCCTTGTTCGCGGCCGCGGACACGCCGGCCAAGATGGCCGCGCTCGGTGTGGCCGGCGTCAAGCGACACATCAAGACCATCGGTCTGCACAACAGCAAAGCCAAGAACCTTGTACGCCTTAGTGAAATCCTCGTGGAACGATTCGGCGGTCGCGTGCCCGACAATCGCGCCGATCTCGAATCGCTGCCCGGGGTCGGTCGAAAGACGGCCAGCGTGGTCCTCAATACCGCCTTCGGGCACCCTACCATTGCCGTCGATACCCACGTTTTCCGCGTTGCCAGACGCCTCGGGCTAGCCACCGGAAAGACACCGAGTGCGGCCGAGGAGGAACTTGAACGGGTCGTCCCCGCGGCCTATCGCAATCACGCCCATCACTGGCTGATCCTGCATGGACGCCATCTGTGTAAGGCGCGCCGGCCCGATTGCCCTCGATGTCTGGTGCGCGATCTCTGCGCATATACCGACAAGACCGATCCGGTCCTATCGCCGCCGGCACCGACAAAGGACCGATGAGAACCCGCTCGCTCCGATCGTCGCCCTTTACGAACCGTCTTGGAAATAACGCGCGATCGGGTTATTTTTCGGCAACGACGCTAACCCGATCTATTCACGAGGGTCACTGATTTTGCCGGGCGACGTGACGAGTGTGACGCCGGGACGTGAGGGATCGTGGCGCCGGCGGCGCTGGAGAGAGGTCTGAGTTTTCGTGGGTTTGGGTTTGACGGGGTATATCGCCCCGCCG
>SHVT01000040.1 GCA_009694125.1 Rhodospirillaceae bacterium
CAAACGGTGCGTTTCGAATGGGCGGCAGTGGCCGAGATCGTTTTCAAGGGTCGGCTTGCCGTGTTACGGCAGAATATCAGTGCAACGACGGCGCCGCCGCCGAATGCCCGGCGTGCGGTGTCGCCACCCGCGCCTATCGAGGTCGCTCCACCGCAGCTTGATGTCAATGCCGGCCCGGGCGCGTCACGCAGTTACGGCGATTTGCCGGCCGACGGCACGGCGAGGCGGATTTCCGACATCTACCGTGAGTCTGTCGGTGCGATCTTTACCGTCGAGGCCGGCAAATCTCTTGGGTCCGGGTTCGCGGTGAGTCAGATTCATGTACTGACGAACCGGCATGTCGTCGAGGACGCGGGCTCGACGCCCATTCGCCTCGTTCAGAAAGGTGGACTAGTCGCAACGGCGCGGATCGAGCGCCTGTTCGACGGCGATGTCGATCTGGCCCTCCTGCGCCTCGACAAACCTTTGCCGCTGCGTCCGCTGAAATTGGCCGAGGAGCTGCCGCCAATCGGCACGGAAATCCTGGTCATCGGCTCGCCCGTTGGGCTTGAGGGTTCGATCACCGGAGGTATGGTGAGCCAGATCAGGATGTCGGGCGACGTGGGCTATCTGCAAATCGACGCGTCGATCAACCCCGGCAACAGTGGCGGCCCGGTGCTAGATCGGCTGGGTCGGGTGGTCGGCATTGCGTCTTCGCGGCTGATCCGCCAGAACCAGATCTTGGGCATCGGCTTCGCGCTCGGGTCGGAGACAATACGCAAGGCAATTAGCGGAATCGTTCGGATTTCGTCTATCGGCGAGTCCGTGTTCATCACCGCCGAGAGGCGACCGCGCAATGCCGGGAAAGGCCCCGCGCTCGTCCTGGGCCATCTGGCGGAGGCCGGGACCAGGCAGTTCGACAACCCATTTATAGATCAACACGTTAATGGGTCAATGACGGTCTTTTTCAGCCGCTCTTTGAAGCGGTTGTAAGCTGCCTGGGACACGACGCCCCTTATATCTGGATATCTGGCCTAATAGGACCGAAATTGCCCCCGGTGGGTGCACAACGGGTGCACAGAAAAAGTCTCCAATTTAATCTGGCGAAGTATGCCTTATATGTATCTGATTTAATTATTGAAAGTGGTGGGCGCTGACGGACTCGAACCGTCGACCCGCTGATTAAGAATCAACGGGTGACTGATTCGTCCACCTTCCCCACGGGTTTTTGGGCGTTGCGACAGCGGCCCGCTTCGCCGCCGCACCGGATGGGCGCGTTATTTGGAGGTCATTCGCCAGACGCCGTCCCAGTCCTTGGGCGGCGCGGCCTTCAGCATTTCGCAGCGTTCGATATAGGTCTTGGACAGTTTGTCCTTGTCGTTGGCTTTCAGGCATTCCTGGAAGGAACGGATGGCCTGATCCCAATGGGCGGCCTTGTAATGTTTGCGGCCCTCGCGAAAATGGTTCACCACGTCCATCAGGTTGGGGAAGGTTTCGTCGCTGTGATAATCGAGCACCTCGTAGACCCCGACCGGCTGGGTCTTGCCCACTACCACCACCTCGTCGATGTCGCGGACGCGGTAGGTTCCCTTTAGCTTCTTGAAGGTGTTATCGCTGATGACGATGCGGGCGCCGTATTGTTTGCAGGCGCTCTCCAGCCGCGCCGCCAGGTTAACGCCGTCGCCGATCAGGGTGTAGTTCATGCGTTTGGGGGAACCGATATTGCCCGAAACCACCTCGTCGGTGTTGAGCCCGATGCCCATGTCGGCGGGCAACTGCCCCTTGGCCTTGCGTTCGATGTTCCAGTTCCACAGGGTCTTGATCATGTTGATCGAGGCGCGGACGGCGCGGTCTTCGTCGTCGTCATGGGGAATGGGCAAACCGAAGGCGGCCATGATCGCGTCGCCGATGAATTTGTCCAACATGCCGTCGAGTTTGCTGATCTCCTCGACCATCAGCGTGAAATAATCGTTGAGGAAGCCGACGGTGCCCTGCGCGCCCAGGCTTTCGGTGATCGGCGTGAAGCCGCGGATGTCGGTGAACATGATCGTCGCCACGGCGCTGCGGCCGCCCAGCAATTCGTCCTGTTTGCCCGAGCCCATGAGCTGGGCGGCGATGCCGGGGTCCATGTAACGCGACATCGTCGATTTCATGCGTTTTTCGGCGCTGATGTCCTCGACCATGAGCATCGTGCCGAGCCGCTTGCCCTCGGCGCTGACCAGCGGCTGGATGGTGGTGTTGCAGGATACCTGCCGGCCATCGAATTCCATTTCGGCATCCAACATCTCGAAGGAGATGTTGGTTTCGGCGACTCCCTTGATCTTCTCGGCAACCCAGGCATTGGCCTCGACGAAGAATTCGCCGAAAGCCTTGCCGATAATGTCGGCGGCGCGGATTTTCATGATCCGATAGCCGGCCTTGTTGCAGGTGACGATGCGGCCGTCCTCGTTGGTGGTGATGGCGGCGTTGGACATGCTCTCCAACATGCTGTCGTTGTAGTTCTTCATGTTTTGCACGTCGTCGAACAGCTTGGCGTTCTCCAGCGCGATCGAGACTTGGCCGGTGAAGGCCTTGAGCCGGGATTCGTCTTCCTCGTTGAACGGCCCGCCGCGTTTGTTCAAGACCTGGGTGACGCCGATGACCTTGCCGGCCTTGTTGACAACGGGGACGCAGAGGATCGAGCGGGTGAAATAACCGATCCTCTTGTCGAAGGCAGGATTGAAGCGCAAATCGGCATAGGCATAGGGGATGTTGATGGTCTTGCCGGAGGTGAAGACCGCGCCGGCGATGCCCAAATGGTTGGGCAGGCGGATTTGCGTCGCCGACAACCCCTCGCCCACTTGCGACCACAATTCATTGGCCTTTTCGTCGTTGAGGAACAGGGTGGAACGGTCGGCCCTCAACATCCGCGTCGCCTCGCCCATGACCTTTTGCAGCAGCACGGTCAGGTCGATTTCCGAGGTCACGTCGGCGACCACGTCGAGGAAATGTTTCTCGGTCTCCCGCGATTTTTTCATGCGTTCGACGAATTGCGTGCTTTGCAAGGCGACCGCGGCCTGCGTGGTCATGGCTTCGAGCAGCGCCATGTCCTCTTGCGTGAATTTGGCGCCGCCCTTTTTGTTCAGCGCCTGGATGACGCCGATGACCTCGCCCTTATAGGTCCGCGCCGGGGCGCAGATGACGGTTTTGGTCTCGAAGCCGGTTTTCTGGTCGATGGCGCGATTAAAGCGAGGATCGGAATAGGCGTCGTCGATGATGATCCCTTCGCCGGCGGTGAAGACGTGGCCAGCGATGCCGCTGGTGTTCAACATGCGGATTTCGCGGCCGCCTTCGCCCTGGGCGATCCGGGAATAGAGTTCACCGGTCTGGTCGTCGTTGAGGAACAGGGTGGCGCGGGCCGATTGGGTTTCGCGCACGGTCAATTCGACGATCTTGTTCAGGATTTCGCCGAGGTTTTCGATCCCGGCGACCTCGCGCGAGATGTTGAGCAGCACTTCGGCCCGATACAGCCGCGTATCGATGTCGGCCGGTTTGGGTTTGGCGGCGGATTTCACCTGCGGCCGGCTCTTGGATTTGGCCGGGGCCTTGGCCGCTCCGCTCCCCGCGCCTTCGCCGTTGCCGCTCCGCCGGGCCGGCGATCGGCCGCGCGAGTTATTGTCCATGGCGTGTCTCCAGGTCGTTTCTGAGTGCCGCGATGGTCTGCTGCAATTGGGTATTGTCGTCGCGCGCGTTGCGATCCAGGTGCCGTATCTTGTCTTCGTAATCGCCCCGCAGCGACTCCAATTCCTCGCGCAAGGCGGCGACGGTTTTCTTGAGATGGGTGGCTTCGCCCGCGCCGTCGGCGATGGCCCTTTGCACCGAATCCTGCTTGTCGATTTGCAGCCGTTCCAGTTCGTCGCGCAGACCCCCGACGGTCGCCTTGAGCTGAACGATTTCGCCGTGGGAATCGGCGATGGCCTTTTGCACGGACTCTTGTTTGTCGATCTGCAAGCGCTCCAATTCGTCGCGCAACGAGCCGATCATGGCTTTGAGCTGGACGATTTCGCCGTGAGATTCGGCGATGGCTTTCTGAACCGCCTCGTCCTTTTCGACCTGTTTGGCCTCCAGCGAATCGCGCAGCGCGCCAACCGTGCGCTTCAGTTGGTTGACTTCGCTCTGGCTGGTCGCCACGGCGTGCTGAAGGTTTTGGGCGTGTTGCGCCTCTTGTTCCTCCAGCCGCTGGCGAAGGGCGTCGATTGTCCGCTGCAGATGGCGCAGTTCACCTTCGGCCCGATACAGGGACTCGGCGGTGGAGGTTGGGGCCTCCGCTTCAGGATCGTTCATCTACCGACGCCAGTGCCGACCAACCTTGCCAATCCATCCCGCTCCGCCCCCGGCGCGGAACATCCGTATTTGGCAGAGTCTAACGACAAAAGGGCGCTCGTGCCATGGTACGCGGATGGCTAGTTGCGGGGCTGGCCGTGCCGGAGGCCATACCCGTCGTTGTCGTTATTTCATCTAGCGCAAACACGCACTTAGCGGACTACTTCTGCGGCGGATAGCGGTCCAAGGTCGGCAACTCGTGGGCGCGCTCCATCCAACGGATGCACTCGGCCACCTGAATATGGGCCCGGGGAGGTACCGCGTCCGGGTTGTCATAGGTGGCGCTCTGGATGTCGATGATGCCCGGCAAAACCGTGGAATTCGTATAAAACAGCCCGGTGCCGCAATCGCCGCAGAAGTGCCGCCGCCCGCTGGCCGAGGACTCGTGAACCTTCGGCTGCCCCTGCGTAACCTTTGACCGCGTCGAGGGCATACATGGTCCAGCCGACCATCGGTGCCCCGGCCAAACCACACGCCCAGTGTGGCGCACCCAAAAAAGAGACGGCCGCGGGCTGAACCCGCGGCCGTCGGTTGCCCTAGCCGGCCCCGATCGTGGGGGCCGGGTTATTTGTTCACCGGCGCTGTCGGGATCGCGCTATAGCCAATCCACGACGAATCGTAGACCTTCACATTGGTGAAGCCGAGATCGCGCAGGATCGCCGCGGTTTCCGAGGCACGCACGCCGCTCTGGCAATACACGACCGTCTCCTTGCTCGGGTCGAGCTTGGCGTAAAGCAGCTTCAACGCGTCGAGCGATTTCAGCGACTGACCAGCCTTGTCCTCCACCAGGTTCCTCTCGTAGGGGATGTTGATGGACCCCGGAATGTTGCCGCCGCGGGTCGCGCCGGCACGCAGGTCTTCGCCCTTGTGTTCGGCGACCGTGCGGGCGTCGAGAATCTGCACCGTGGGTTTGCCGAGCCGCTCCAGAACTTCGGCCGAGGTCAGCGTGATTCCCGGAATCGGGCTGGCCTTGAGCGAGACGGCCGCGAGTTTGGTCGGCTGGGTGGCGACGGGTTTGCCGCCTGCGGTCCAATCGTCGATGCCGCCGTGATAGACATGCACCTTCTTGTTGCCGAACAATTCGAGCGTCACCTGGCCGAAATAGGCCCCGGCGCTGGCGCGTGTGGCGTAGACGATGGTCTCCTTGTTGGGATCGAGACCGGCATCGCCGAGGATTTTCGCGACTTGGTCGAGCGCGATGTAATCCTCGGTCTTGGGGTCGCGTATCGTGCCGATGTCGAGGCTGACGGCGCCCGGAATGTGGCCGCGTTCATAGGCTGCGGGCGCGCGCACGTCCAGCACGATGGCATCGCGCTTCAATGCGGATTCAACATAAGCGGTGTCGACGATGATTCCGTTCTTGCCGAATTGGTCCGCCCCGGCGGCCATCGCCAGGGCCGTGCCGCCCAACCAACCGGCCAGGGCGAGCCCGATGACGCGTGAATTCTGCATTTGACGCTCCTCTTCATTGATTTCGGCGGCCGGGGCCGGCCGCGTTGTCGCCGGAAGTCCCGCCCTTCATGGGCGCCTTCCCTCCCGATCGAAAATGCTACGCGGACGGCGCGGCCATGTAAAGCGGGGCCGGGAAGAAAATGTCCCGCCGCCCCGGCGGCGGCGGGACCGGTCGATTGGTCGTGTTTATGGAGCGGCCTTGGAAATGATGATGCCCATGATGTTGGTCGGGTTACCGCTAACCTGAAGGGTCAGGGTTTCGCCGCCGTTGAGTTGGTAACCCACGGTTTTGGCGATCGCGCAGCCCGCGGCGTTCTCGAATTGCGGGGACGGCGTATAAGCGGTGCCGCGGAGCACGTCGATCCATTGATTCGCACCGGTCGAAACGCGATAAAGGCCGGCCTCGGGGATGGTGATCTTCACGATGCCCGAAAACACTGCGGGGCCGCCGCGATCCCGTTCCGGCTTGACCCCGAAAGTGACGCCGGGATGCGGGTGCAGGGCCACGGCGTGGTGGACGCCAACCTTGATTTCGGGAATGGCTTCGGGCTTGGCCACGGATTGAACCGGCACGGCCGGCATGTCCCATATCTTGAACTCGTTCGCCAGGTTCGTCTTATAGGCGGCGCAGCCGGGTTGCGCGGCGGTCTGGGCGAATGCCGCGAACGGAAACAACAAGAGTGTCAGCAACAGGCGTTTCATTGGGGGTCTCCTTCTTTGAAATGGCGGTGTCCGAAAGAAAATAACTCGGGCGGCCGATTCGGGAAAGTCCGCCGCTGTGTTCAAATTATCATATCGCACCCGGCGGGGCGAGAAATGACGTCCGGTTTTTTATTCCCGTGGATCGACCGACATCGCGCGGCCATGCCAACTATACCGGCCGGCGGCCGAGGCCGCGTTAAGTTATTTTTACAAATAGGCTTTTTGGCGCCGGGGAGGGGACCGGCTTATCGATCGGGAATAAAAACGGGAGCGGCCGAAGCCGCTCCCTTGATGTCCGCCGACGCCGGTCGGCGTGTCGCGATGTTTACTGGAACAGGGCCAGGATCGAGCGTTCGCTTTGGGCGGCCAGGGCCAGGGCGGAGATACCGACCTGCTGACGGGTCTGCAACGCCGTCAAATTCGCCGCTTCTTCGTTGGAATCCGCGAGCGTCAGTTTGTCCGCGCCTTCCTTGAGGTCGTTGATGTACTTCGTATTGAAGTCCAATCGGACCTGCAGGAAGCTCGCATTCGAACCCAGCGTCGTCGAACGGTCGCGAACCGAGGACAAAGCCGTCGCCAGCGCCGCGATCGCGTCGCTCGCGACCGAAGCGTTGCTGATGCTCTGGGTATTGAGCGCCAGGCCGGAAGCCGAATTCGTGGTTCCGGTGATGGTCTGTTCGGCCGCGGCCGATTCGTTGAAATTGACCTTCAGCGTGTTGGACCCACTGATCAGGTTGACGCCCTGATAACTGGAGTCGGTGACGACGTTGTCGAGCTGGGCGCGGAGTTCGTTGAACTGGGTGTTCAACGCCGCAGCCGAACCCTGGCCGGATAGCACCTTTTCGGCCAGCGCTTTCATCTGGCTGAGAACGTCGGTGACCGCGGTCAGGCCGTCGAGGCCCGACTTCACCGTGCTGATGGCCTGACCGATATTGTCCTTCGCACTGCCGAAGTCATCGCCGCGCAACCGGAGGGACTGCGCGTTGAAGAACGCGGATGCGTTGTCGATCGGGCTGTTGACGCGAAGGCCGGTCGACAGACGGGTTTGCGTGCGGCCGATGAGGCTGACCGTATCCTGCAAGGACAGCAGGTTGCTACGGGTCGCGATCGTAAGAACGATTGGCGTTGCGGGCATGGTGTTACCCCTTTCTAGGGTTCAGCGTCAGCGGCGTTCTTGCCGCGCCCAAAGAAATATCAGGGGATTTCTTAAAATTCGGTAAACGCCCACGAAGAAAATATCCGGGCCGAAAAAACAAGAACCGCGGCCGCAGCAATTCCCCTATTGCGCCGTCCGCGAGGCCATGTCCGAGGCCAGGGCCTGCTGAAACGCCGGACGTTGCGCCAGCCGTTCGACGTAACCGGCGAACTCGTCGCGCGGCGGCAACAACTTCATGGCGAGGCCGAAACGAACGATTGATCCGACCATGACATCGGCCGCGGTGAACCAATCGCCGAGGAGATAACGGTCGCGGCCGACAGCACCGGCGACGATGACGACCATGGCGTCGTATTCCCCCCAAGCCGACTGAGCCGGGGGCGTGGCCCGTTTCAGCGCATGATCGGTCAACGCCGGTTCCATGCAGCCGGCCGCGTAGAACAGCCATTTGAGATAAGCCCCGCGCGCCGGCGAATCGAGGTGGGGCGCAAGGCGCGCGGCCGGGTAGCGGTCGGCGAGATAGGCGCAGATGGCCCCGGATTCCGAAATGACGACATCGCCGTCAAGCAATGTCGGCACCTTTCCGCTGGGATTGATCGCGAGGAAACCCGGCGCTTTTTGCTCCCCCTTGCCGAGATCGAGATAGTCGATCTGGTAGGGGACCGCGAGTTCCTCCAACATCCACAGGGCGCGAAACGATCGGCTCCGCCGCGCATGAAACAGGCGCGGACTTGGCGCGGCCGGGCTCGCGCCCTGTGCCATCTAGAACTTCACGCTCACATTAAGGGCAAGGAAATGGAGGTATTCGTCATAGGTGCCGACCAACCTGCCGGTAAGGCCGTTTTTCATGATGTCGGATTTGGGCTCCTGAAGATCGACGAAGGTGTGGCCGGCGCCGAAAACGATCCGGCATGGACCCGGCAGCGGCAGGTCTGTCGTGCCTTTTTGTTGCCGCCGCCCAGACCGTTTACACCACATCTTGCCTCAACCAGCGGTTTCGCTCAAGGTGGCGTCGATGTCCGCGTATCTAGAGACGCTGGCCAGCTACGTTCCCGCGATGATCGTGACGCGGGCCAATGCCAATCCCGCCGGCTTCGAGGAGCCGACCGCGGATCGCTCGGCGATCCGCCCGAACAGCCGAATCTTGCGCGCCTTGAGGGTCGGCGCGATCAGCGTCAGGTTGGTGTCGAGCTGGATCATGATGATGAAGATGCCGCACGAGGGGAATCCCAACCAGGACTCTTTCGTCAGGCAGGGGCCACTAGTTGGTTTAGGGATATGCGCCCAAATATCGGGGGCGCGGGGGCCACGCGGCCCCCGCAACTTTCCGCCCCCTTTGAACTTGCCCGCGCCCAGCCCGGTGCAGTAGGGTTTCCGGGGCCCGCTTGATGGCTGGCCCCATAAAAACCCGTTCATTGAAGGAGGACGCGATGCACCTGAATGATCTTCGCCCGGTCTTGGCCACCCTGGCCCTGTCCGCCGTGCTTTTTGTCGCGCCGGCTTCGGCTGAAATGATCGGCTACAAGGCCGACCTGAAGGGCGCCAACGAGGTTCCCCCGGTCAACCAGCCGGGGACCGGGACGCTGGATTCGACCTATGACACGGTATCCAAGAAGTTGACCTGGACGATAACGTACACCGGCCTATCCGGCCCCGCCACCGGCGCGCATTTCCACGGGCCCGCCGCGGCCGGCGCCAATGCCGGCGTGGTCGTGCCGTTCAGCGCCCCCCTCACCAGCCCGATCAAGGGCGAGGCGACGCTGACCGACGCGCAAGCCGCCGATCTGCAAGCCGGCCGCTGGTACGCCAACATCCACACGGCCGTCAATGCCGGGGGCGAAATCCGCGGTCAGGCCGTGAAGAAATAGTATCGGTTGTGTGGGGGCCTCCGAGCCTCCACACCTCAGCCCAAGCGCCCTCACCCGGCCATGCTGGGACGCATGGCCGACCTCTCCCCGGAGGAGAGGTGAAGACGAGGCGCATTTCCCACCGCTCCCGCTGGGAGAGATCGGCGCTTCCGAGCGCCGGGTGAGGGGAGCCGTCGCCCGCGCCCGCCGACTTGTTCGACTGATGGCTGCGGCGATGACGTTAGGTCATGCCGTCCGCAGGACCCCAACCGATCTTTTTTCTCAGGAAATTCAGGCCCAACGCGGTGAAGGCGGCGCGTTCGGCGTTGTCCTTGCCATAACCGTGGCCGCCGGAGCGGGGTTCGTAGAAATACGCCTCGTAGCCCATGGCCTGGAGCTTCGCCGCCATCTTGCGGGCATGGCCGGGATGGACGCGATCGTCGCGCCGGCTGGTGGCGATCAGGATCGGCGGATACCGCTTTCCCGGCACGGCGTTGTGATAGGCGGAAATCGCCGCCAGGAATTTCCAATCCTCGGGTTTGTCGGGATCGCCGTATTCCGCGATCCAGCTCGCCCCCGCCAGCAGCTTGGAATACCGCCGCATGTCGATCAGCGGGATCGTGCAGAACAGCGCGCCGAACCGTTCGGGATAACGGGTCAACATGTTGGTGATGAGGATGCCGCCATTCGATCCGCCCTCGGCGGCGATGCGCGCCGGGATCGTCACCCCGCGCCGCACCAGATCGGCGGCGACCGCGGCGAAATCGTCATGCGACAGCGCTTTGCCTTCGCGCCGTCCAGCATCGTGCCAGGCCGTGCCGAATTCGCCGCCGCCGCGGATATTGGCGGTGACGGCGGTGCCGCCGCGTTCCAGCCACAACTTGCCGATGGCCGAGTTGTATTGGGGCAGCGACGAAATCGCGAAGCCGCCATAGCCGGTCAGATATACGGGCGCTTCGCCGGTCAGGTCCGGCGGCCCGACCTGGACATAGGGGATGGCGGTGCCGTCGGCGGAGATAGTCTCGTGCCGGGTCACGACCAGCCAGGTGGCGTCGAAATTTTCCGGCGCGCGTTTCAGGATTTCCGGCGCCTGGCCGGGGCGGATCATGTACAGCGTCGCCGGCGTCAGCGGGTCTTGGGCCGAAGCCAGCAGATCGCCGTTTGAGTCTTCTTCATGGTCGTCGAGCGGCCAGACGCTGGCGACGCCGATATCGGGCAGGCCGGCGAGCGTCTCCCGCTGCCATCGCGGCGGCGTGATGATCTCGAACACCGGTCGCAGATTGTCCAGGATCGACAGGATCAGCCGGCCATCACACCAGAAGAAACGCTGCAAGGCACGGCGCGGTCCGGGCTCGAACAAAACCGCGAATTCGCGGTCGCCGCCCAGGAAGCCCGACAACGAAATGCCCAGAAGAGTGTCCGGCGCATAGGTGCGGCCGCCGGTCGTCCATGGCCGGCGCGGCCTTACCGTCAGCCAATCGCGATGGGCCTGCGACCGGGCATCGCCGGGCAGCGCCAGGCGGCGCTTGGGGCCGGCGCGGTCGCCGATCCAGACGATGGTGTCGAAGAAGCCCGGCTTCTCGGCGAACCACAGCCGTTCCGGCTCGACGAAGGCGTCGCGATCGGCCCATGCCGCCATCCAATCGTAGGGCGTGGTGAAGATGACGTTGGCGCGCAGCGGATCGCCGCCGCGCCGCCACAGCCGCACGGTGCGGGCGTAGCCGGAGCGAGTCTGCCGCCCCCGACCGCCCAGCGCCGACGACAACAACACGGTGTCGCGGTCGAGCCAGGCCGCGCCGCCCTTGGCCTCGGGCAGGTTGAAGCCCAGCGCTCCCGGCACGAAAACGCGCTTCTCCAAATCGAATTCACGGAGGACGATGGCGTCGCGGCCGCCGCGCGACAGCCGCAACAACGCGCGGTCATGGGTGCCCGGAATGGTCGACGCGCCTTGCCAGACCCAATCCTCGCCGTCGCTTTTGGCCAGGGCGTCGAGATCGAGCAGGATGTCCCAATCGGGCGCCGGGCCGCGATAACTCTCCAGGCTCGCGGTCCGCCACCATCCGCGCGGATGGTCCGCGTCGCGCCAGAAATTGAAGAGCCGCGATCCCCGTCGCGTCACCATGGGTAGATTGTCGGGTCGGTCGTAAATCGCCTTCAGATTGTCGCGGTCGGCGGCAAAACGCGCATCGCCGAAACGGGCCAGGGTCTTGACGCTCTGCGCCCGCGTCCAGGCGATGGGCTTGGCGCCGTCGACCTCCTCCAGCCACAGATGGGGATCGTCGTCGGGCGCTGTGACGGTCGGGCGCGTTGGCATGGTTTACCTTCCGGCGATGATGCGGCCTTCGAGTTTCGGCGACACCGTACCGCGACTGGCGATGTAAGCGATCACCAAAGTCGCGATGGGCTGGCCGGCGCTTGCATCCACCACGACTCGGCCCTTGCCGAACGCCGCGTAGCCGTCGCCCCCGCCCAGCATGTAATCGTTGGTGGCGACGCGATACAACGCGGCCGGATCGAGCGGCATGCCGCCGACCGCGATCTGGGTCACGCGGTCGCCGCGATCGCGGTCGGGGTCGTAGCGAAAGGCCAAGCCGGACACCTGCGGGAAACCGCCGCCGCCCCGCCCCGCGGTGTATAGGCCCTGCTCCACCGCCTCGCGCAGCGCGGCGCCGGACATTTCCACCATCACGCCGATATTGCCGAAGGGCACCTCGCCGAGCACGTCCCTGCGGGTCAATTTCGCGCCGGCCTCGTAAACCTTGTCGCCGCGGATGCCGCCGCCATTGAGGATGGCCGCGTCGGCCTTCAGCCCCTCGCGCGTGGCGTCGGCGATCAGATTGCCGACGACGCTCTCGCGATACCGCACGACCTGCCGCCGGCTGTCCATGGCGGCCGCGACGGTGCCGACCGGCTGCTCCAGCTCGCTTTCAAATCGGTCTTCCCATTTCTTGACGATGGCGGCGATCTCGGGATCGGGAACCAGGTCCCTTACCGGCACGACCCGCAGGGCCGGGCGCACGCGCACGTCCTTGCCGCCGCCCGGCCTCGCCGAAATCTCCACGGCAAGCTCCACAACCGACAACAAACGCGCGTCCACACCCGATTTCTGGATCAACACCTCGCCCTCGCGGTCGGTGATGAGATCGTGTTCGTGCCCGCCGAGCAGAAGGTGCACACCGGGCGTGGACCGCAACATGAAGTGGTCCTCGGTCAAGGCGAGATGGGTCAGCGCGACGATGACGTCGGCGCCGTCGTCTTTAAGCTGCCGCACCGCCGCCGCCGCCGCTTCCGCCGTCGGCACGAAGGTCACGCTCGGGCCCGGCGAGGAGGTGCGCTGCGTCGATGGCGTCAACAACCCGAAGAAGCCAATCTTGAGATCGCCGGCGCGCAGGATCGTCGTGGCCTTGGCGCCGCCGAAGACTTTGCCATCCGCGCCCTGGATATTAGCGGCCAGCCACGGGAAGCGCGATTGCGCGACGCGCTGTTTGAACATCTCCGGGCCGAAATCGAATTCGTGGTTGCCGACGGCGGCGACCTGCACGGCGACGGCGTTGGTCAATTCCACCATCTGCTCGCCGCGCGTGATGCCCGACATCATCGAGGATGAGAACAAGTCGCCGCCGAAGGTGAGGATCGCTTCCGGCGCGCGGGCGCGTTCGCGTTTGACCGCGGTCATCAACTGGGCGAACCCGCCAGACCCCTCGCGCGGCGAAATTTCATAGATGTCGTTAACATGCAGGAAGGTGACGGTCGCGGTCTCGGCCAGGGCCAGGGAGAGACCGGCCAGCAGCGCGAGTGGCGCGGCCAATATGGCGCGGCGCGAAATCGCCGGGAAAACCGGAATTTCTCGCTTCGGCATATCGGCGCCCTCCCTTCTCGCTCAAAGAAAAAGGGCCGCGGCGGGGCCACGGCCCTTTCAGGTTTGGGTTACATTATTTGGCTTCGACGATCCGGTTCTCGAGCTTGGGCGACACGGTGCCCTTGAGCGCGATGTATTCCATCACCGCGTCCGACATCAACTTGCCCTCCGGCTTGTCGATCAGCGCCTTGCCGTTCTTGAACGACACATAACCGTCACCGCCGCCGAACAGGAAGTCATTGGTGGCGAGCGTGTAGGTGGCCTTGGGATCGAGCGGCTTGCCGTCGACCTTGGCGGCCGTCACGCGTTCGCCGCGCGGCTTCGATGCCATGAAGGTCAGGCTCACGCCCGAGATCGCCGGGAAACTGGCCGGCGCCGCGGCCGCCTCAATGCGGCTGACCCCGTTCTCTAACGCTTCCATCAGATCGGCGCCGGAGATTTCCAAAAGCACGACGACGTTGGGGTTGGGCAACTCCTCCATGATGTCCTTGCGGGTCAAGGCGGCGTTGGCGGCATAAGTGCGGTCGGCACGGATGCCCCCGGTGTTGGTCAGCGCCACGTCGGCGTTGACGGCCTCGCGCATCGCGTCGGCGATCATGTTGGCAAAGGGGGTTTCCTTACGGCGGATGGTGTCGCGCCGGCTGTCCAGCTCCACCGCCGTCTTGCCCAGGCTCTTGTCGAGTAACTCGGCGAGTTTGCCTTCCCAATTCTTGACGATCGCGGCCACCGCCGGATCGGGCTCCACGCCGGTGACCGGCACCATGCGCCACGCCGGACGAATCTTCACCCGCGCCCCGATTTTTTCGATGGTGAGGTCGATGACGCCCAGGTATTCGGCGTTCGATCCGGATTTGTGCAGCAACACGCCGCCTTCGTAAAATGTCTGCGGCTGGGTCTCATGGCCGCTGAGGATCAGGTCGATGCCGGGCACCGCGCGGATCAAGGCACGGTCGCCGTTCAGCGCCAGGTGGCTCATCGCCACGACCACATCGGCGCCCGCTTCTTTCAGCGTCCTGACGGCATTGCGACCGGCTTCCTCCGCCTGCTGGAAGACGATATCCGGCCCCGAGGACGACAGCCGCGCCGTGCCCGTGTAGGTCAGGCCGAAGAAGCCGAATTTCAGCCCGCCCATCTCTTTTATCCAGGTCGCCTGGGCGCCGGGGAGCATCTTGCCGTCCTTGGTGACGACATTGGCCGTCAGCCACGGGAACTTGGTTTCGCTGAGGCGCTGTTTCAGGACCTCCGGGCCGTAGTCGAATTCGCTGTGGCCGACGGCAGCTACGTCAAAGCCGACGGCGTTTGCCAACTCGACCATATGTGCGCCCTTGCTGGTGGCGCCGATCAGCGACTTGCCGAACAGATCGCCGCCGAAGGTGACGAAGGTGTTCGGGTTTTTCGCCTTTTCGCGCTTGATCAGGGTGGCGAGCTGGGCGAAGCCGCCGACGCCATCGCGGGCGCTGATCTCGACGATATTGTTGACGTGAAGAAAGGTGACGTTGACGACTTGTGCTCGCGCCGGAACGGTGCCGGCGACGAGGCCCGCGGCAAGCCCTAACGCTCCCGCGGAATAAAGGATTCTATTCATGGGCGGTCCCCTATCTGTCCCAAAGTTCGATCTGTCCCAAAGTTCGATCTGTCCCAAAGTTCGATTCCGAAGGGCCGCGCGGCGGGTACGGACCGCCGACAACGGCGCTCATCACATGCGAACATAACGCATCCAGTGGCAAACTATAGCCCGAACGTTACGATTTGTGGATGGGGGTCATGAAAGCCGGGTGCCGAGGGCTTGAGCAACCTCGGCCAAAAGCTCCGGCCAGGGCCGGTTCCAGGCCCCGGTAAACACTCGTTCCCCCGGGTAAAACGGCCGGCTGGGCTGGCCCAGCATTTCCCAATCCGGGAAGCGCCAGACATGCCATGTCGGCACGCCCACGGCGCCGGCGATGTTCACCACCGAGCAAGGCCCGGTTATCACAAGATCGAGAGCGGAGGTCAGGGCGGCCACCCCGTCGAAATCGTCCTTGAGGTCGAGATCGGGCCAGCCATGAATGGTCACGCCGAATAAGTGTCTGGCCTCGTCGATGTCGGCGGCAAAATCGGCGTATTGCAGATTGACGAAAACCCCGCCCGGCCGCTTCAGGATCGGCGCCCAATCGGCCAGCCTGGTGAAATGTTGGGCGCGCTGGCCCCGGGTCAGGCTGCTCATCCAGGACAAGCCGATCTTCGGTCCCGGACCCAGTTCGTTCAGCCGATCGCGCCAGAGCCGCCGCCGGGCCGGATCGACCGCCAGAAAGCCGGGTTCGGTCGGGAAGCAGTCCACGCGCGGGCGCAGCCAGCGCATCAGGCTGCCGCCGGCGATCTGCATGTCGATGTCGGGGGCGAGTGTGCGCGGGTCCGGGGGATCGCAACGCGGCACGACCTCGGCGCCGGAACACGACCGGGCGAACAGCGGCGCCAGCCGTTTGTCGCATTCGACGACACAACGCGCGCCGGCGCGCAAAAGATCGGGGATCATTGTGGCCTGGGTGATTTCGTCGCCCACCCCCTGCTCACCCCAGATCAAGAGACCCCGGCCGCGAACATTCTCCCCCTGCCAGACCGGCTGCGGGAAACGGCGCGGCGGCGGCGCATCGGATCGGCGCCAACGACACTCATGGGCCTGCCAACCGTCGTCCAACACACCCGCGGTCAAGAGCGCGAGCGACAGATTGTATTGCGCGTCGACGAAGCCGGGATCGATGGCCAGCGCCCGCCGATAGACCGCGATGGCCTCGTCGATCCGGCCTTGGTCCTTCAGTGTGTTGCCGAGATTGTTGAGGGCCATGGCTGAACCCGGATCGGCGGCGATGGCCCGGCGCAAGACAGCCTCAGCCTCGTCCAGACGGCCCAGCGCGCGTTGAGCCTCGGCGAGGTTGGCGTGATAATCCGGGGCCTGAGCGTTGACGGCGATGGCTTGCCCGATGAGCTGCACGGCAAGACCGTGCTGGCCGATCTGGTGGGCGATGAGGCCGAGCAAATGCAGCGCATCGGGCTGCGCCGGTTCCTTGTCCAGCACCTGGCGATACAGGGTTTGGGCCTCGTGCAGCCACCCCGCCCGATGATGGGCAAGTCCCGCCTTGAGCCGATCGGGAACCTGCGCCTGGCGCCGCGGCGGGCCATTCATCGCGACTTGACTTCCTCCGCCAGCGCGACGGCGACCTCGCCCAGCAAATCGGCCCAGGGCCGGTCCCAGGACGTCGTGAAGATACGCTCGCCCGGATAAAACGGACGGTGGTCGCAGCCGAGCAGTTCCCATTCCGGGTGGCGCCAGACATGAAAGCTGGGCGTGCCGACCGCGCCGGCGATGTTGACCACCGCGCACGGCCCGGTGACGACTAGATCGAGGGCCGAGGTCAACGCCGCCACGTCGTCGAGATCGGCGCGGCAATCGCCATATTGCAGATTGACGAAATGCACGCCCGGCACCTTCAGGATCGGGGCCCAATCCGGCAAGGGGACAAATTGCGCCTTGCGGCCGCCCTCCATCACCCCGCTTTTCCAGGAAAGCCCGACCGTCAAACCCGCGCCCAGCGCATCGAGCCGACCGCGCCAATATTCGCGGCACAGGGGATCGACGGTCAGGAATCCGGGCTTCTTCGGAAAGGCGTCGACATTGGGTCGCAGCCAACGCATCAAGCTACCGGCCGGGATTTGCCAATCGATGTCGGCGGCGTATAGGCGCGCCTCCGGCCGATCGGGGCTGCGGGCAAGAAATTCGGCGTTGCGGAAGGATCGCGCGAACAGCGGCAGCAGCCGCGCTTCACATTCCACGACACAATGTGCGCCGTGTGTGGCGAGGTCCGGGATCATGCTGGCAAAGGTGATTTCGTCGCCGATGCCCTGCTCGCCCCAGACGAGGATGGTCTTACCGGAAAGGTCCTGGCCTTCCCACCAGGGCTGCGGGAACGGCCGCGGACGCCCGACATCCGTGCGACGCCAACGCGAATCGAATTCGGGCCAGCCGCGCGCGAGATCACCCATGGCGAGCATGCCCCAGACGCGGCCCGACAGGACTTCGTCGAAATCGGGCTTGACCGTGAGCGCCCGGTCATAAGCGGCGACCGCGTCGGCGAAGCGGCGCTGATCCATGCGTACCTTGCCGAGATTGGCGAGCGCGTCGGCGTAGTCCGGGCGCGAGACCAGTGCACGCTCGTAAGCGGCGGCGGCTTCGTCGAGTTTTCTGTCGTCCTGGAGCAGCAGGCCGAGATTGTAATGGGCTTCGGCGTAGTCCGGTTTGGCCACGATCGCGCGGCGGAAGGACTCCATGGCCTCCTTGGCACGTTGGCACTCGCGCAAGGCATTGCCGAGATTGAAATGCGCCTCGGCATAAGACGGATTGAGCTTGGCCGCGCGCCGCAGCTTCGGCACCGCCTCCCGCGCCTTTCCCAAGGCGGTCAGCGCGGCGCCCAGATTGTTGAGAAAGACCGGCGACCGCGATTGCAGCGCGACCGCGCGCGCGATCAGATCGACCGCAGCCTCGTGACGGCCTTCCTGATGGGCGATGACACCCAGCAGATGCCAGGCATCGGCGTCGGCCGGCTGTGGGCGAGGATGCGGCGGTAACTCGCCTCGGCCTCGGGCAGGCGGCCGGCGCGGTGATGCGCGAGCGCCGATTGCAGAGCGGCGGCAACAAGGGTCATCGCGACAATCGCGCGCGCTGCACCCAATGCGCCAAACGCCGCCAGCGAGGATCGGGCAAACTTAACTTCATGCGATTCCTAGATTGAGAATTTCCTAGAGATTGAGAATTCCTAGATTGAGAATCGAGATCAACTTTTTGTTTGGGATTCCCCGATCCGTTGGGAATTGTCTCAATATTGTGGCCTTACGACGGTAAACTATTGCTTAATCTCAGGTGCGGCTTCCTCCAGCCGGCGGTTGAATCGGTTATCTCGGGTCGATCGGGATACCGCCGACGGGGGCCATTGATAGAAGCCGCCCACAAGGGGTTGGTGGGTATCGGCAATGCCGTCCTTCGGGAAATTGTCCCGAGGGCGTAGCGTCGCGGAATTTCATCGGCGCTGCGGGTTTAGAGGGAGCGAGCGAGAATCGGAATGGCTGCCGTTGTCAGCTTCGACGTCTATGCTTATGACGGCTCACGGTGGACGCTGCAAACGCGCTTCCCGCAACCCCAGCGCGCCCAGGCTTTGGCTTTTGCCGAGGGCCTATATGGGGAACCCCATATCAACGGCGTGAGGGTCGTGCAGGAAACGCACGACCCGGATACCGGCGAGTCCATCGACCAGACCATCCATAAGCGCGAAAAACAAGGCGCCGACGGCAAACGTCTACCCGGGTTCAAAGGAGAGTCCGGCGGTGCGTCGAAGGGGGCGGACTCCGGCAAGGACAAGGGCGGCGGCGACAAAGGCGGGGGCAAGGGCAAGGACCCGCCGGCCAGCCGCCAATCCGGTTTCAAGGAATCCGGGCCGCAAATAGTGTCACGGCAGACACCCAAGGTAGAGAAAGCGGCACCGCCCGCGCCCCGCAAACCCGCGCCGGCCCCGGCGGCGCCCCCGGCCCCTTCCCCCGGCGGCGCGGCGGCGACAACCATGGGTCCGCCGGAAGTCAGCGCGCTCCTCGCCTGGGGCAAGGTCGGCGGCGCGGCGGCCGCGGCGACGGCCGCCGCTTATGTGACCACGAATTATGTGCTCGTCGGCTCCACCGTCGGCGTGCAGAGCCTTGCCGGCGTGGTTGCCTTCGCCGCGATTTATGTCGGCGCGGGTTGGTTGATGTTGACGCCGCAGGAACTGGATCGCGTGTCGCGCGGCTTCAGCCGTGGGCCGATTCAACGCCGCCGGGCCGCCGCCCCGGCGCCCCTGGCCGCCCCCGTGGCCGCATCCGCCGCCGCCCCTGGCCGCGCCCCCGCTGCCGAACCCAAGCCGCAGGCGCCGCCGGCAGCGGTCGCGGCCGACGACGATGCCGGAATCAAGCCCGAACGCCTGCCCCTGCTTAAACAGGACGTCGTGACGGTCATCAAGTTCCTTCACGAATCCCTGAGCCACCTGATTCAAAAAACCAAACATCTATCGAACGGCAAACTCGACGCCTACAACCTTTTCGGTAGCCACCTCTTCATCGCCGGCGTCTGCGAAGGTTACGCGCGGCTGTTCAACCGCGACAAGGACGAGGTGAAGTGGATATTGAGAAAGTCGCTCAAGGACATTCTCGCCGACGAAAAATCCTCGGCCAATTTCGGCGACAATTTCGAGGAATACCTGGCCACGCCGAAATATCTGGAAATGTTCAAATACGGCATCGACGCGGTCCAGAAGCGGATCAAGAAACAGGGCGGCAACGAACAGGTCTTGGCCACGGCGCTCGACTATTGGAACAAGCCGCAGGAAGAAAACCAGAAGAAGGACGATTTTGTCGTCGTCATGTTCACCGACATCATCGGTTCCACGGCCTTCACCCAGATTCACGGCGACGACGCGCAGTACGAGATGGTGAAGGCGCACAACAATATCGTTCGCGCCGCTCTGACCGATTTCAGCGGCCGCGAGATCAAACACACCGGCGACGGCATCATGGCGTCGTTCGACAGCGCGCCCAATTCGGTGTTCGCCGCCATCCAGATGCAAAAGGGCGCGCGCCCACAACACGACGCACCCCAATATTCCGGTCAATCTGGGCATCGGCATCAATGCCGGGCAGCCAATCCGCGAGGGCACCGATCTCTTCGGCTCCACCGTACAGCTCGCCGCCCGCGTTACCTCGATCGCGCCCAACCACGAAATCGCGGTGTCTTATGGCGTGCATGGCCTATGCGCGGCCAAGGGCCTCAAATTCAAGGATCTCGGCAAGTTCACGCTGAAGGGTTATCCCGAGGCCATTCAGTGTTATCAGGTCGAGCTGCCGCCCTGACCCGCCGATGCTGATGCACGCGGCTTCATCCGGCCTGCTTCTGATCGACATGCAGGAAAAATTGGTGCCGACGGTCGCCAATGCCGAAGGCACGGTCAAGAACGCCGGCATCTTGCTGCGCGCCGCCGCCCGGCTGGGCCTGCCGATTCTTGCCTCCGAGCAATACCCCAAGGGTCTCGGCCACACGGTCGAGCCCCTGCGCGCACTGCTGCCCGCGGGCGCCGTTGTCGAGAAGGTTCATTTTTCCTGCACCGATACCCCGGAATTCAATCGGCGCCTGTCGGGCTGGCATCGCGACCGCATCGTGGTCGCCGGGGTCGAGGCGCATATTTGCGTGCTGCAGACCGCGATCGGACTCCGCGAACAGGGTTATCGCTGCTTCGTTGTCGGCGATGCCTCCTCTTCCCGCGCCCCGGCCAATGCCGCGCTGGCCTTCGATCGGATGCGCGGCAACGGCATCGATGTCGTCAGCACCGAAATGGTTCTGTTCGAGTGGCTGCACCGTTCCGGCACCCCGGAATTCAAGGAGATGTCGCCGCTGATCCGGTAAGACCATGAAGGAGAAAATCCCTCTCGTTTTGCTTCCCGGCCTGCTGTGCGACGCCCTGCTCTGGCGTCATCAATCGGACAATCTCGCCGACATCGCCACCCCGACCGTCGCCGATCTGACCGAGGCCGATTCGGTCGGCGGGCTGGCGCGCGCCGTGCTGACCGCCGCCCCGCCCCGCTTCGCGCTCGCCGGGCTTTCGATGGGCGGTTATGTCGCCTTTGAAATCATGCGCATCGCCGCGGATCGGGTGATGAAACTCGCTTTGATCGACACCGCCGCGCGGCCGGATACGGCGGAGCAAAGCGCACGCCGGCGCGGGCTGATCCAATTGTCGGAAATGGGCGATTTCAAAGGCGTCACGCCGCGTCTGTTGCCGTTGCTGGTCCATCCCGACCGCGTCGCCGATCCGCGCATTGCCGTCCCGGTGCAGGAAATGGCCATGCGGATCGGCCAGGCCGCCTTCGCGCGGCAGCAGACCGCGATCATGAACCGCCCCGACAGCCGCCCCGATTTGCCCAAGATCGCCTGCCCGACGCTGATCCTCTGCGGCCGCCAGGACGCACTGACGCCGCCGCCCTTGGCCGAGGAAATGGCCACCGCCATCCCCGGCGCCCGCCTGACCATCGTCGAGAACAGCGGCCACCTCTCCCCGCTCGAACAACCCGAAGCCGTGACGCGGGCGATGCGGGACTGGTTGCGGTAGGCGGCGAACGGTGGTGAAGTCGTGGGGGCCCGCAGCCCCCACACCCCCTATACTAGTGGATCGAATCTAACACTTGGTGCCCGCGTCTGACGGCGGCGATGATTTTGTCCGGATCGGCGGTCCAAGTGAAGGGCCTGGGCGCGGCGTTGGTTTCGGCGAGGAAGCGGTTGATGGCAGCCTGGAGGTCGACGATCGAATGG
>SHVT01000041.1 GCA_009694125.1 Rhodospirillaceae bacterium
ACGGCTGTCGGCTTCCGGCCCGGGCTCACGCCCGGACCTCCACCCGACAGCCCTAGTGGCATAACGAGCGTGAAACGAACCCGGACCAGCAGGCCCTCGCTGTAGCTTAAATTACCGCCAAACCTGTCCTACGAATGGGGAGTACCTCATTCGACCCGAACGATCCCCGGCAGCTTCGTACTCTTCTTGTCGCTTACTCTGAACGTGTCGAGCGAGCGGAGAGACGCCTCGCGGCGGCTGCACCAAAAGCCGAAGCCTATGATGATTTCATTTTTCGGGACGGCGAAGCCACCGTCGACCAGGTTGCCAAAATGCTGTTCCACTGGTCCGAGCGAAAATTGTTTGCTCGGCTTCGCGACGTTGGCTGGCTGGATCGCCGTGAGGGGGTTAACACGCCTCGCGGCCACATCCTCGGGCAAGGATTACTGTGCGGCCGATGACGCTCGCCACTGGCCGCGCTCACCTCCAGCCGGTGTTCACGCCCAAGGGCATTGCGGCGTTGCGCCTTAAGTTTCGTGAGCACGATCTATTGCTGCCGGCGGGAGCCGCCAACCTGCTGCTCCCGTCGCGAACGACGCCAAGGCTAAACTCGTCGATATGATCAAAATACTTGCCGCTACCCGGTTTGGTACAAACTACGCTCGGCGCAATAGTGCGTTGAGGATGGCGCCGGCGATGGCGGCGGGCATCAGCGGCAGACTTTGGACGATGGACGATATCGTGAAGCTGATCGACGATGCCGCCCCGAGGTCGGGTCCGCGCGGTGCTTACCAGCCCCACAATTCAAACTGAGACAGTGCCTTGGCGTTGGATCGATTGCATATACAATAGGTTGTGTTAGACTTGCAGAACATTACTATTTGCAGATAGGGGACCGCATGGGCAAAGTCTTTGAGAAGCTTCCCAACGCACTGCTTCTTGGCCTGATTCTAACGATCCTGTTCATGGCGGCGACCGATACATTCGCGCTCAACCGCATTTGGTTCGCGTTTTTCTTCCGCTGGTTTCACATTGTGAGCGGCGTGATGTGGATCGGTCTGCTCTGGTATTTCAACTTCGTCCAAATTCCCTCGATGCCGAAAATTCCCGACGAGCAGAAACCGGCGGTCAGCAAGGTGATCGCACCGGCGGCGCTGTTCTGGTTCCGCTGGGCTGCCTTGTCGACGGTGATCACCGGGCTCCTGGTAGCCTGGTTCAACGGTTATTTCGTGGACGCCCTTCTGCTCGGTGTCACCAATGGCGGCAGTGTGGAACGGCAGATCGGCATCGGCATGTGGCTGGGCCTGATCATGGCTTTTAACGTGTGGTTCATCATCTGGCCCAATCAGCAAAAGGCTCTGGGCCTGGTGCCGGCAGAACCCGACGCGAAGAAAGCGGCGGCCCGCTTGGCGATGCTGACCTCGCGGTTCAACACCATGCTGTCGATCCCGATGTTGTATTCGATGGCCTCGGCCGCGCATTACATCGGGTAAACGCGCTTCGACTTGGGCGGGCTGAGCCATTCAGCCCGCCCCTACTTTCTTGTTTCGCGGCGAGATTGCCGCCGCCAGCGCGCCTCAAGCGATCGGCAGCAACGCCACGGCGACGCGGCGGCCTTCGGCCAGCAACACGTTGTAGGTGCGGCAGGCCGCGCCCGTATCCATTGGTTCGATGACAATGCCGGCTTGGCGCAAACGTACCCGCTGCTCCGGCGGGACAAGCAAGATGCGCGCGCCGCAACCGACCAGAAGCAGGTCCACGCGCTCGGCCTCGGGCGAAAGCATGGCCGCCACCAGGCTGTCGAAATCGGGGTTGGTTGTATCGACGGCCCAGTGCAGGACGCTATCGGGAAAGACGATGATGGGGCCTTCGATCGTCCGGCCGCTGACCCGGAACCGTCCCGGTCCATACCCTTCGACGATCTGGTGGGCAGCCGCGATGCGCGGGGTCACGTCCATGGCGGCATCCTCGATGGCGGCAACGATGCCCAAAAAGCAAGCTCGACTCACACCCGCGTCAGGGCGCCGCGCCGGCCTCCGCGGCGTCGACGACCCGCGGCTGGTGCAAATAGAGAAGCAAAGGCGAGGCCAGGGCGATCGACGAATAGGTGCCGATAACGATGCCCCACAACATACAGACGCTGAACGCCCGGATGACTTCCCCGCCGAACAACACCAGAGACAACACCGCGAGAAAGGTCGTGCCGCTGGACAACACGGTTCGGGACAAAGTTTGATTGATGCTCATATCCATCAAATCGCCGAAATCCATGCGCTTGTATTTGCGCATGTTTTCCCGAATGCGATCGAAGACGACAACGTTGTCGTTGATCGAATAGCCGGCGACCAGCAACACCGCGGCCACGGTCGAAATATCGAATTCCAACCGCGTGAACGCGAACAATCCGATCGTGGACAATGTATCGTGCAGAAGCGCGATAAGCGCGGCCAGTCCGAATTGCCACTCGAAGCGGAACCACACATAAAGGGCGATGGCGAGCAGCGACAGAATGATGGCGACGATGCCGTTCTGGATCAACTCGCCGCCGACCTTGGGGCCGACAACTTCGATCCTGCGGTAATCGATGTCGGTGCCGAGCGCGGCCTTGACCTTTTCCACCGCCTCCGCTTGCGCGCGGTCCCCGCCGTCTTGGCGCTGGATGCGAACGAGGACGTCATTAACGCTGCCGAATTCCTGCAGCGCCACGTCGCCGAGCCCAAGGCCGTCGAGCGTGTGCCGCATCTGGGCGAGATCGGCGGCCTGGCGCAACCTCACCTCCATGTTGACGCCGCCGCGAAAATCGATCCCGAGATTCAACCCGAAAATCACGAGCAGCGCCACCGAGGCAAAGGACAGAAAAGCCGAAAAGATGACGGTGAATCCACGTGTGCCAACAAATGGAATCTTGGTGTTCGGCGGGACGAGATGCAGCGTTCTCATGATGTGCCTTCAGATCGGGACGACTTGCGGGCGGCGCCACCGATACCACCAGGCGACCTGCAGGCGCGTTACCCAGACCGCCGTGAACAGCGAGGTGATGATGCCCAGGCTGAGCGTCACCGCGAAGCCCTTGATCGGCCCGGTGCCGAGCAGAAACATCAGGACCCCTGATATCAGTGTGGTCAAATGGGTGTCGATGATCGTCGCCATCGCGCGCTCGAAACCGGAATCGATCGCCGACAGCGCCGTGCGCCCGTTGCGAATCTCCTCGCGCACGCGCTCATAGATCAAGACGTTGGCGTCGACCGCCATGCCCATCGTCAACACGATGCCGGCGATGCCCGGCAACGTCAGCGTGGCCTGGAGGAGAGAAAGCGCACCGATCAACATGCCGAGATTGACGAGCAACGAGATGTTCGCCATCACCCCGAAAATCCCATAGGTGACGAGCATGAAGGCGGCCACGAGGACGAGGCCGATGATGCTGGCCATCGTGCCCGCGCGGATCGAATCCGCGCCCAGGTCGGGGCCGACCGTCCGCTCCTCGATCACCGTCAGCGGCGCCGGCAGCGCGCCGGCGCGCAACAAGATCGCGAGTTCACTGGCGCTTTCGGCGTTGAAGCTTCCGGAAATTTGGCCGTTGCCACCAAGAATCGGCTCGCGCACGACCGGCGCGCTGATGACGCGGCCGTCGAGAACGATGGCAAGGCGCTGGCCCACGCTCTCCTTGGTCGCGTTGCCGAATTGGCGGCCGCCGGTGGTGTCGAAGCGGAAATTGACCACCCATTGTCCCTGGTTGCCGTCAAAGCTGGGCTGGGAATCGGTCAGCTTGTCCCCGGACACGACGATGCGCCGGTTGACGACATACAGGAACGGCCGCCCCGAGGGGTCGAGTTCCTTATCCGCCGGCAGCACTTGTGTTCCCGCGGGGAGTTGCCCGGTGCGCGCATCTTCGGGCGTGGCCGTGGGATGGAGAAAATGGAAAGTCATCTTGGCGGTCTTGCCGAGCAGGCGTTTCACGCGCTCAGGGTCGGTGATGCCGGGCAATTGGACGACAATGCGGTCTTCGCCCTGCATCTGAATCGAAGGTTCGCGAGCGCCGGTTTCGTCGATGCGCCGGCGAACGATTTCGATCGACTGAGCGACCGCCCGCCGTTTCTGCGCGGCGACCTCGGTGTCGTCGAGCTTGACCGTGACGAGGCCGTCTGCGGTCAGGCTGACTTGGGCGGTGGTATCCAGCGTGCGCGCCAGTCCCCGCACCTGGTCGGCGGAGGCATCGCGGAACCGGAAAGCAATGCCGTTACCCTGGACGGCGAGACCGGTATAATTGATGCGCGCCTGGCGCATGGCGTTGCGGGCCGCGTCGAGTAGGTTTTCCAATCTTTCACGGATGATCGCCTGTGTATCGACCTCGAGCAGCAAGTGCGAGCCGCCCTGCAGGTCGAGACCCAGGCTGATCTGTTTATGCGGCAACCAGCCGGGGAGTTGCTCGGCCTGTTCGCGCGTCACCAGATTGGGTGCGCCAAAGGCCAAAGCCACCAGGCTGATGGCGATGATAACGGCAACCTTCCAGCGTTCAATATGCATCATGGCGCGACCCGCCCTCCGCCCGCTACCGGCGACAGCCCCAGCCTAGGAGCCTTTCTTGCCGCCGTCGTCCTTGCCCTTGTCCTCTGCATCGTCGGCCGGCTCGGCCTTGGCCCGGATTTCGGTGATGGTGCTGCGGACAATTGTTACACGCACGTCCTTGGCGATTTCGATGATGACTTCATTGTCGCTGGGGATCTTGGTGACGACCCCGATGATGCCGCCCGCGGTGACGACCCGGTCTCCACGGCGCAACGCGCCGAGCATCGTGCGGTGCTCTTTCACCTTCTTTTGCTGCGGCCGAATCATCAAGAAATAAAAGACGACGAAGATTAAAACAAGCGGCAGCAGGGAAATCAGATCAAAGGCGCCGCCGGTGGCGGCGGCCTGTGCGTAGGCCGGCGAAACGAACATTGAAACTCCATTCGACAAATGACAAGAACGGCCGGTAAACGGCCGTTCCGGGGGACTATAGCCGCCTGTCCCGTCGATGCAAGCGCTGCGAAGGGCGCGCGTTGACCGGCGTCGAGGCTATGTTAGGGTCGTGGCGATGAACGGTTCCGATCTATTCCCCCTTCTCGCCCGGATCGCCGACGCCCTTGAAAGACTGGTGCCGCCGGCACCGGCCGGAAGCGACCTTAACGCGGCCGACGCTTTTGTCTGGCATGAGGATAGCGGCCGCCTGAGTGCGGTGGCCGAGGTCAACGGCGTCGACATCGGGTTGCTGCGCGGCATCGACCGCCAGCGCGGCATCCTTCTCGCCAACACGCGCCGCTTCGCCGACGGTCTTCCGGCCAACAACGCCCTATTGTGGGGCGCTCGCGGCATGGGTAAGAGCTCTCTGGTCAAGGCCGTTCACGCCCAGGTCAACCACGACCGGCCGCGCCGCCACGGACACGGGGCCGTCGCCTTGATCGAAATCCATCGCGAAGACCTGCCTTCGCTGCCGCGTCTGCTCGATTTGCTGCGCGCCGGCACGCGGCGCTGCATCTTGTTTTGCGACGACCTCTCCTTCGATGGCGGCGACGCGTCGTTCAAATCGCTGAAGGCGGTCTTGGAAGGCGGAATCGAAGGCCGGCCGTCGCAGGTTGTCTTTTACGCCACGTCCAATCGGCGGCATTTGATGCCGCGCGAGATGATCGACAACGAAAGCGCGACCGCCATCAATCCGTCCGAGGCGACGGAGGAAAAGGTATCGCTTTCCGACCGGTTCGGGTTGTGGCTGGGTTTCCATGCCTGCGACCAGGACACGTTTGAGGCCATGGTCGAGGGTTACGCGGGACGTTTCGGCCTGGAGTTCGACCGCGAACAGCTGCTGTCCGAGGCCAAGGAATGGTCGGTCACGCGGGGCGCGCGGTCGGGCCGCGTCGCCTGGCAGTTCATCCAGGATTTGGCCGGTCGGCTGGGGCGGCGTCTTTAAGAATTTGGGCGCGGGCGCGGTTCGATGAAACGAGATAGTCCATTGGATTGACCGCCCGGTTGCCCCGGCGGATTTCGAAATGAAGCTGCGGCGCGGCGGCACCGCCGGTCGCGCCGACGCGGGCGATTGTCTGTGCTTTTTTCACGCGGTCGCCGCGTTTGACCAGCAACGTCTCGTTATGGGCATAAGCGGTGACCCAGCCATCTTCGTGTTGGATCAAAAGCAGATTGCCGAAGCCGCGCATTTCGTTTCCGGCGTAAACCACGGTTCCGGACTCGGCGGCGCGAACCGAGGCGCCGCGGGCGGCGCCGATATTGATACCGTCATTATGCATCCCCCCGCCCTTGGGACCGAAATCCGACAACACCGGGCCTTCCACCGGCCAGGCAAAACCTCGGCCAGGAGCCGGCGGTGTGTCGTTGGGCGCGGCCCTGGCCTGCGCTGACGGCGGCGGCGGCGGCGGCGCGGGTAAATGTACGACATCGTCGATAGCGGTCGTCACGATGACCGGCGGCGGGAGAGGCGCGACCTCGATGTCGCGACGGGAGGTGCTCGAACCCGGGCTTGCAACCGGCGGTTCGAGTGTGGGCAACGGCCCCGCCTCGACGCTCGACTGCGGATAGGACACGGGTTCCGGGTTGCGCGGCACGGTGACCGAAGACGGAAGCTGGGCATAACGCCTGTCGGTCGCGGGCAGCACGAGGACTTGGCCGGGATAAACGGTGTAGGGCGCCCTGAGGCCGTTGGTGTCGATGATCGCCTGGGTCGAAATATTGTGCCGCTTGGCGATCAGGCTCACGAATTCGCCGGGCTGGACAACAACTTTGCCGGCGATCGTGGGCGCCGCTCGCGAGACCGCTGCCGGAGCCGGACTCAACCGGCCGAAGGACGGATCGTTCGCCACGAGCGCGCATCCGGATGCCCCGAAAAGCGCGAGCGCGAGCGCGGATGACAGACCGATTCGCCGAATCATCCACAGGTAAATAGCGCGGTTTGCAGCCTCTGGCTAGTCCCCTGCCCCAATTTGCCTGCGGGCTTGCCTTAATTATTACCCGGTCTTTCCGGCAAGGCGCCGCCAACCAGGGGCACAAAACGTACCGCGCCGAGATCGGTGCTCACCACCCCGTGCTCCTCTTTCTTGAAGCGCAGCAGCCTTTGGTCGTCGCCCCGTCCACCGATCGGGATAACCATGACACCACCCACCGCGAGTTGGCCGAGCAGCGTCTCGGGAGGTTCGCTGGCGGCGGCGGTAACGATGATGCGGTCGAAAGGCGCCTGCTCCGGCCAGCCGAGGCCGCCATCGCCGTGTCGCGTCGTGATGTTGTGCAGCCGCAGCGTGGCAAAACGCGCCTCGGCGTCGTCGAGCAGCGGGCGGTGGCGTTCGATCGTGTAGACGCGCCGGCACAGCCGCGACAGCACGACGGTCTGATAACCCGAGCCGGTGCCGACCTCCAACACCTTGAGGCGCGGCCCGGTTTCCAGCGCCTGCGTCATCATGCCGACGACGGACGGCGCGCTGAGGGTCTGGCCGTGGCCGATAGGCAGGGGTGAACTGGCATAGGCCTGGTCGACGAAGGGCGAGGGTACGAAGATTTCACGCGGCGCTCGTTCGATCGCGGACAACACGCGGGTATCGGTGACCCCGGCCCCGCGCAATTCCATGACCAGCCGTGCCTTGTGGTTGGGCGTGCTCACGCGAGTGCCTGGGCCAGGATCTTCAGTGCCGGCCGATGGGTCAAATCGAGGTTGAGCGGTGTCACGGCGATGGCGCCGGCATGGACCGCGGCCAAATCGGTGCCGGGCCGGGTCGCCTCTTCCTTGCGCATGGCGCCGATCCAGAAATAGGGCACATCGCGTGGATCAACGCCGGCGACAAGCTGGTCGCCGATCTTGCGTTTGCCCTGCGCGGCGACCACGACTCCGGTCACGGCGTGGGCGGTTACATCGGGGAAGTTGACGTTGACGAGCATGTTCGTAGGCCAACGGATACCGGCGAGTCGGCGCAGGATGTCCGGTGCGTGATGTTCGGCCGTCGCCCATTTCGCCGGGCCGTTGCCTTCGGTCACCTGGCTCAAGGCGACGGCGCGCACGCCGAGCAATGTCGCTTCCATGGCCGCGGCGATGGTCCCGGAATAGGTCACGTCCTCACCCAGATTGCCGCCCCGGTTGATGCCGGACAACACCAGATTCGGCCATTCGCCCTTGAGCAAATGGTTGATAGCGAGCAACACCGCATCGGTCGGCGTGCCGTCCACGGCATACCGACGGCCCGTTACCTTGCGGATCCGCAAAGGGCGGCGCAGCGTCAAGGAATGGCTGGTACCGCTTTGTTCGGTCTCCGGCGCCACAACCCAAACATCACGCGTGAACCCAAGCGCGATCTTCTCCAGAATCTTGATACCGGGAGCGTGGATGCCATCATCGTTGGTGACCAGGATGCGCGCCGTGGCGAGATCGAGCGGTGCCTCAGACATCGGCTGTTATAACGTCCCGACCGCCCATATAGGGGCGCAGTGCCTCCGGCACTGTCACCGAACCGTCGCCGTTCTGATAATTTTCAACCACGGCGATCAGGGTGCGGCCGACGGCAAGGCCGGAGCCGTTGAGGGTATGGACGAAACGCGTCCCCTTCCCTTCCTTGGGCCGGAAGCGGGCCTTCATCCGCCGCGCCTGGAAGTCCCCGCAATTGGAGCAGCTCGAAATCTCGCGGAAGGCAGCCTGTCCGGGCAACCAGACTTCGATGTCATAGGTCTTGCGCGCGGAAAAGCCCATGTCCCCGGTGCATAACAACATGACCCGATAAGGCAGGCCGAGGCGCTTCAACACTTCCTCCGCGCATCGGGTCATGCGTTCGTGTTCGCCTTCCGAAGCATCGGGATGGGCGACGCTGACCAGCTCGACCTTCTCGAACTGATGCTGGCGGATCATGCCGCGGGTGTCCTTGCCGGCGGCGCCGGCCTCGGCGCGGAAACACGGCGTGAGTGCGGTATAACGCAACGGCAGCTTCGCCTCGTCGAGGATTTCGTCGGCGGCCAGATTGGTCAGGGACACTTCGGATGTCGGAATCAGCCAATAGCCAGTCGCCGTGCGGAAGGAGTCTTCGGCGAATTTCGGCAATTGGCCGGTGCCGAACATCGCGGCGTCGCGCACCAGCACGGGTGGCACCACCTCGCGATACGCGAATTCGGTCGTGTGCAGATTGAGCATGAATTGGCCGAGCGCTCGTGACAGGCGTGCGAGGCCGCCGCTTAGAACCGTGAAACGCGCTCCGGACAGCCGCGCCGCGCGCTCGAAATCCATTTGGCCGAGCCTGGGTCCGATCTCGTCATGCGGCTTTGGGGCAAAGGCGAAAGCCCGCTTTTCGCCCCAGGCGCGGACCATGACATTGGCCGCCGCGTCGCCGCCATTGGGAACGTCCGCCGCCGGTAAATTGGGAATCTCCGCCAGCAAGGCGTCGATCTCGGCGCCAACCCTGGATTCCTCCGCCCCGGCCTTGGGCAGCGCATCCTTGAGCGCGGCGACCTCGGCTATGACCGCGGCGACGTCCTCGCCCCGCGCCTTGGCTTGGCCGATGCGTTTGGAGGATTCGTTGCGGCGCTGCTGAATGTCCTGCATCGCGGTCTGTGCGGCCCGGCGTTTTTCATCCAGCGCCAGGATCGCGGCGGCTTGAGGTTTCAGGCCGCGCCGCGCCAGACCGGCGTCGAAATCCGCCGGGTTATCGCGAAGCCATTTTAGGTCGTGCATGAATGAACGAGCCGGTCACGCCATGATGTGGGCGCCGTTTATACGGTGCCGCATCCGCCTCGTCCACAGGCCGCGCCGTTGGGCCTCAGGCGTCGGCCGGGCGTCGCTTGGATTTTGCCTCTTCGGCGATCTCGGCCGCTTCGGCCTCCCGCTCCCGCCGGAAGCGATCCCGTTCGATCCATTTCGCCACCCAGATCGAAACCTCGTAAAGCATGTAGAGCGGCACCGCGAGCAGCATCATGCTGAAGCCGAAATCGGGCGGTGTGACGATCGCGGCAAAGGTGACGATGCCGACCACGGCGTAACGCCGTTTCTCGCCCAGGCCCTTGGCCGTCACCATTCCGGCCTTGGCCAGCAGCGCGAGCAGAACCGGCAACTGGAAGCTGACGCCGAAGGCGAAAAGCAGGAGCATGACGAAGGAGAGATATTCGCTCATCTTCGCTTCGAGCTGGATGGGCAACGTGCCATCGCCGGCCGCCACCTCGAATCCGATGAAAAATGTCAGCACAAAGGGCAGGATCAGGTAATAGAGCAACGCGGCGCCGAGCACGAACAAGATGGGGGTCGCCAGGAGAAACGGCATGAAGACCCGCTTTTCCTTTTTGTAGAGGCCCGGCGCAACGAACATCCAAATCTGATTGGCGATGACCGGAAACGATACGAACGCCGCCGCGAAGAACGCCACGCGCATATAGGTGAAGAAAGCCTCGGTCGGCGCCGTGAAGATCAATCGCTGGCCGGTTCGCCCGGGAACGCTGGCATAGGCCGCGGCCTGGGGTTGAACCAGGAAATCGAAAATCGGCTGCGAGAAATAATAGCTGGCGAAAAAGGCAATCAGGAACGCGCCGATCGAATAGAGCAACCGCTGCCGCAGCTCCCGGAGATGGTCGAGCAGCGGCATCTTTCTTTCGTCTGGGGCGTCGTCGTTCGTGGTCATTGCCATGGTGAAATCATCGGAAACGGGCGGATCGATTCAATCGCGACCCCGACGGGGCCAGGTCCCGCTTCTAGCCGGCGGCCGCCCGAATTGTCGATTTCTCCTCCGCGGACGGACTCGCCGAGACCGCCTGCGGCGCGGCCGGTGCCACGGAGGCAACCGGCTCGACCGGGGCGGCGGCGCCACTGGCCATCTCCGCGACCTCGGCCAGAACCGGCTGCGCCGTCGGCGGTGGCGCGGCGACCGGTTTGGCGACGGGTTTTGGGGCCGGCGCCAGAACGATCGACGGAGTCCCGTCATCGTAGTTGCGGTCGTCGTACTGCACCGCCGGCGTGGCGTAGAGCGGTTCCCCGGTCAGGGGATCGACGGCGGCCGGAAGCTGTTGACTCAGGAGTTTGGCGATCGTGCCCTTGGGATCGACCGCTTTCTGAATCTCGCCGCTCACGTCAACGCTTTCGATCTTTTGGAGGTGTTTGCGAATATCCTCGAATTCGGCGTGTCGGATCATGTCATCGACGCCGCCTTGGAATTCACGCGCCAAGCCGCGCGCCTTGGAGACCCATTTGGCGATCGCCCGCAGCGTGCCGGGCAACTCCTTGGGACCAATGAAGATTACCGCGGTCACCGCGATCACCAGCAGTTCAGTCCAGCTGAGACCGAGCATGGTGCGGCCTACATCCCCTCTGAGAACCGTTCTCGCATGGTCTTGATCCGAACGTCCGGATGCTCAGGCCTTGTTGGTCTGGCCTTCCTGGACGACCTTGGCCTGCGCGCCGGCGGGCTCGGCCTTGATTTCCTTGGGCGGCACGGCGGCGGCTTCGTCGTCGCCTTCCAGCTCTTCCTTCAGGCCGGTCTTGAACGCTTTCACGCCCTTGGCGACATCCCCCATCAACTTCGGAATCTTACCGGCGCCGAATAACAGAACCACGATGACAAGGACTATGATCCAGTGCCAAAGGCTCATCGTTCCCATAGCGGTCAACTCCTCAAACAACCAGATATGCGCCAGTTCGGCCAATGATGGCAAAATCCAGCGGAGGCCGCAACCATAGCAGCCAAACTTTCATTTAAGTGCGCCGAGTCGAAAAACAAAGCCCAAAGATCACCGATCTTCCGGCGCCGCCTCCCGATCGTCCACCGCCGCATCGCCGGATTCGGCTTCCCGAGCGTCGGTTTCTTCGTCCACGGCCGATCCGCCGGCCGCTTCCGGCGTCATGTCGAACGCGCTGACAGCGGGGCGGGCGTCGAGTAGTCCCGCGGCCTTCAATTCCGCCAGGTTGGGCAGATCCTCAAGCCGGTCGAGCCCGAAATGAGCCAGGAAATTCTCCGTCGTCACCCAGGTCAGCGGCCGGCCGGGCGTGGCGCGGCGCCCTTTGGGTTTGATCCACCCCGCTTCGAGCAGGATATCGAGCGTTCCCTTGTTCAGGGCGACGCCGCGAATTTCCTCGATTTCGGCGCGGGTCACGGGTTGGTGATAGGCGATGATCGCCAAGGTCTCCGTCGAGGCCCGCGATAGTTTTCGGGGAACCGAGGTCTCGACGTTCAAGAACGCGGCGAGGTCGGGCGCGGTTCGCAACACCCATTTGCCCGCGACCTGAACCAAATTGACGCCGCGAGCGGCATAAAGGCTCTGCAATTCCGCGAGCAGATCACCCACCTCCGCCGCCGCTTCGCCGAGACGCGCGCCGAGCGCGGCTTCGTCCAAAGGTGCGGGGCTGGCGAAAAGGAGCGCCTCGAGGACACGCAGGTGCTGCGCGCGATCGGTCATTGGACGTCCGGAGTCTTGCGAAAATAGATCGGGCCGAACGGCCGCTCTTGCCGAATCTGAAGTTTGCCGGAGCGTGCCAGCTCCAGACTTGCGGCCAGCGTCGCGGCAATCGCCGAGCGCTGCATGATTCCGTCGCCCAACCCTGACGGAAGGAAACTCCACAACGTCGTCCAATCCGGCATGCGGCCGAGCATGGCGGTCAACCGGCCGATCGCCTCGTCGATCGAATAGAGATCGAGCGGCTCGATGCGGAGCATCGACGGCCCGCCTTTACGCCGGTGATCGGCATAGGCGGACAGCAGATCGAACAACGACAGTTCGATGACCGGCCGCTCGACGATCCGGATGCCCTCCGGCTCCCCGCGCGGGAAGACATCGCGGTTGAGGAGCGGGCGCGCCAGCAACCGGGCGCCAGCGGCCTGCATCGCCTCCAGGCGCAACAGTTGAAAGGTCAAGGCCTGGGCCATTTCCGCCGCCGTGGGTTCTTCGTCGGCGGGCGGCTCGGGCAACAACAGCCGGGATTTCAAATAGGCCAGCCACGCCGCCATGACCAAGTAATCGGCCGCCAATTCGAGGCGCAGCCCGCGGACGCGCTCCACGAAGGCCAGATACTGGTCGGCCAGGGCCAGGATCGACAGCCGCGTCAGATCGACCCTCTGCTCGCGGGCGAGGCTGAGCAGGACATCGATCGGCCCCTCGTAACCGCCGAGTTCGACGATCAAGCGATCGTCACACTCCGGGGCCTCCTCAAAAGTCGGTTCGCCGCCTGTCCTCATCAGAGCCCGCCCAGGCTGCCGATCAGTTCGATCAGGGCCTCGGCCGGCGGCCCGACAATCCGGCCGAACACATCGATGTTCATGCCAAAGAACGAACCAAGCCACGGCAAGCCCAGCAACGGCACCAATACGATGAAAATACCGTGGGGTTCGATCATGGCCAGGGGCCGGGCCAAGGCATGCGGCAGGATGCCGACGGCGACGCGCCCGCCGTCGAGCGGGGGGATCGGGAGCATGTTGAACACGGCCAGAACGACATTGATGAGCAAGGCGTTGCCCAGTGTCTCCGCCACCCAATCGGCGGGCTGCGGCGCGGGCAGCCACGACACGACGTTAAAAAGCAACGCGGCGACCACGGCCAGCGCGATATTCATGCACGGTCCGGCCAGGGCCACCCAAACCATGTCGATCCGCGGATGGTTGAGGCGGCTGAACACCACCGGCACCGGTTTGGCGTAGCCGAACAGAAACGGTGCCTGCACCAACAGCAACATCCCCGGCAGCAGGATAGTGCCGACGGGATCGACGTGGCGAAATGGGTTGAGAGTCACCCGGCCCATACGAAAGGCCGTGTCGTCGCCCAACCTGTACGCGGCGAAGCCATGCGCCGCCTCATGCAACGTAACGGCCGTGACGACAGGTATGATCCAGGTTGAGGCACCATAGACAGCCACCCAAATGTCCATCGGCTACGGCCTACGCCGGTTCCAGAAGCGCGTCAAGCCGGGCGGCGAGAGCCTTGCGGTCGATAAGCGTCGGCGGGCGCCGCCGGGCCTCCGCGCGGGCAAAACGGCTCTTTGCCGCCGAATCGAGTGCCCGCGCAGCCGCCACCACCCCGATCATTGCCGGCAGATTGCCGTCGCAATGAAGCACCGCGTCGCAGCCGGCCGCCAATGCCGCCTGCGCGCGCTGGCCCAAACCGCCGGCGAGCGCTCGCATGCAGAGATCGTCGGAGACGAGGAACCCATCGAAGCCGATGTTTCCGCGGATGGTCTCGCCGATCAGGCGGCTGGAGGTCGTGGCCGGGTTGTGGGCATCGATCGAGGTGTAGAGGACATGGGCGGTCATCGCCCAGGGTGCATCGGCCAATGCCCGGAAGGGCGCGAAATCGACGGCCTCGAGGTCGGCCGCGGCAGCATCCACGACGGGAAGCTCGGCATGGCTGTCGGCGCGCGCGCGGCCATGCCCCGGCATGTGTTTGACGACCGGCAGCACGTTGCCATCGAGCAACCCTTCGCAAAAGGCCCGGCCGAGACGCGCGACCAGCCCGATGTCGGCGCCGAAGGCGCGGTCGCCAATGATGCCGTGCCCTTCGGGGAACAAAACATCAAGGACGGGCGCGCAATCGACATTGACGTCGATCTCACGCAAGTCCTCGGCGATCAAGCGGGCCGCGGCGCGAGCGGCATCTTCGCCCCGCGCGGGGTTGCGCTGGGCGAGCGCGCCGATACGTCCGGCCGCGGGATAGGTCCGCCAATGCGGCGGCTTCAACCGCGCCACGCGGCCGCCCTCCTGGTCGATGAGAATGGGGGTGTCGTCACGCCCGACCGCGGCTTTCAGTTCGCCGACGAGGGCACGGACTTGTTCCCGGCCATGGCAATTGCGCGTGAACAGGATGAAGCCGAGCGGATCGCTGTCGCGAAAGAACGCGCGCTCATCGGGAAGAAGATTTGGACCCGAACATCCGAAAATGGCCGCCAGAGGCATCGCGACGATTCGCCCCTTTACGGGCGCACGACGAGACAGCCCTGCCGCCGAGCGGAAAGCTTGCCGCAAAGATCGCGTGCGGCGGCTTCGTCGGCGACCGGACCGGCCTGGACGCGATAGACGGTGCCGCGATCGCCACCAAGTTCGGCCGGGCTCACCGTCAGGCTCAACCCGCTGAGCACGTCGGGGTGGTTTTTCACCAGGCGGGCCCATTCCCGATTGGCGTCATCGGCGCTGCGCACGGATGAAAGCTGGATGCGGCGACCGCTCGCGGGCAGGGCGGCCATCGCCGGCGGTGCTGCGGGCGGCATGGGTGCGGCCGTCGGCAGTTGGGGCGCCGTCGGGCGTGACGGAGGCTCGGGCGCTTCGACGAGCACGGCTTGGGCCGGCGGGCGCGGCATCGGTAGCTCCGGCGGCGGCAGCAACCTTTCGATGACCGGGCCTGAACTGGGGCCGGGCGCCAGGCGGCCGAATATTTCCTTATCCTGGTCCGGGACCTCCATGCCGCCGGGCCTTTCCGGGCGCGTCTTGATCGGCCTCGAATCGGCCTGAATTGTTGGAACCGGCCCTTGCCTGTCCGTCTGCATCAGATCGGCACGATAGGCGTATGCGACGATCCCGGCGCAGCCCCCGAAGGCGACGAGAACAACCAAGGTCGGCCACAGGCGCCGCCGCCGCCGCGCGGGCTCGGAGATGGGGCCGGAAGGCGGCGTCGGGCCCTCCTCCATCAACGCATTTCCTCCACCGGCTTCACGCCAAAGATGCGTAGACCCGCCGCCACGACCAGACCAACCCCGCGCGCGAGCGCCAGGCGCGCGCGGGTCGCCGCGACGTCTCCGGCGACGATGAACCGCAGGCTTGTTTCATCCTTGCCGCGGGTCCACAGGGCGTGAAAGGCGGCGGCCAGATCGTGAAGATAAAAGGCGATGCGATGCGGCTCATGAGTCTCCGCGGCGGTTTCCACCACGCGCGGCCATTGCGCGAGCGTCCTGAGGATCGCCATTTCGTCGGGGTCGCGCAGCCGCGACAATTCGGCGCCGCCGAGGGCGGCGTCCGAGAAATCGGCGTCGGGAAATTCCGCGGCCGCCTGGCGTATCACCGAACGATGGCGTGCATGGGCGTATTGCACGTAGAACACGGGATTATCTTTCGACTGTTCCGTCACCTTGGCAAGATCGAAATCGAGATGCTGGTCGTTCTTGCGGGTCAGCATGATGAAGCGCACGACGTCCTTGCCGACCTCGTCGACGACATCGCGCAAGGTGACGAAGGTGCCGGCGCGTTTGGACATTTTCACCGGTTCGCCCTTGTTCATCAGATTGACCATCTGACACAGCTTCACCTCCAGCCCGGCCTTGCCCTCCGACAAAGCCGCGACGGCGGCTTTCATCCGTTTGACATAGCCGCCGTGATCGGCACCCCAAACGTCGATCATGACGGCGAAGCCGCGGCTGAATTTGTCGAGATGGTAGGCGATGTCGGTGGCGAAATAGGTCCAACTGCCGTCCGACTTTTTCAGCGGCCGGTCGGTGTCGTCGCCGAATTGCGTGGCTCGGAACAAAGTCTGAGGTCGCGGCTCCCAATCGTCGGGCTTGTCGCCCTTGGGCGGCTCCAGCGTGCCGGTGTAAATCAGCCCGCGCCCTTCCAGGAGCTTCAGCGCCGCGTCCACGCTGCCCCGCTCGACCAGGCCGCGCTCGGACGTAAACACGGCGTGTTTGATGCCGATTCCGGCGAGGTCCGACCGGATCAGCGCCATCATCGCATCGACCGCGAATGCCCGGATCGAGGGCAGCCAAGTGTCCTCCGGCTGGTTCAGCCATTTGCGGCCATCGCGCGCCGCCAGGGCCGCGCCCACCGCGCATAGATAGTCGCCGGGATACAGGCCTTCGGGAATGGCGCCGATGGATTCACCCAGGGCCTCGCGGTAACGCAGATGGACCGAGCGCGCGAGCGCATCGACCTGGGCCCCGGCATCGTTGATGTAATATTCCCGGGTCACCTCAAAACCGGCGGCATCGAGCAAGTTGGCGAGCGCATCGCCAAAGGCGGCGCCGCGCCCATGTCCGACATGCATCGGCCCGGTCGGGTTGGCGGAGACATATTCGACATTGACCTTGCGGCGGTTCCCAAAGGACGACCGGCCATAAACATCGCCGGCGGCGATCGCCGCGGCCAGCCGCCCGTGCCAAAAGCTTTCGGCGAGGCGCAGATTGATGAAACCGGGTCCGGCGATTTCAACGGCGACGACATCCGGCAGCGCCTTCAACACCGGCACCAGCGCCGCGGCAAGCGTTAGCGGCGGCTGCCCCGCCGGCTTGGCCAGAACCATCGCCGCGTTGGTCGCCAGATCACCATGGGCGGGATCGCGCGGCGGCTCCACCGCCACGCGCGAAAAATCCAGCCCAGCCGGCAGCGCGCCGTTCGCAGCCATGCCGTCGAGCGCGGCGACGATTTTGGTCTGGAAATCCCTAAACAAGTTGATGGTGTCATTCATCGAGGCGGCACAATTTCCGGTGTTCGCCCTGGGCGTAGCGGTCGGTCATCCCGGCGATGTAGTCGGCGACCAGCCGGGCGGTTGCCTGGCGGTCCTTGGGATCGACCTTGCTGTACCACTCGGCGGGCAGGCATTCGGGCTCGGCGAACAACAGATCGAACAACTCGGTGACAATCCGGCGCGCCTTGCTGGTCATGCGGTTGACCTTGTAATGCCGGTACATCCGTTGGAACAGGAATTCCTTCACCGCCTGATTGCTGGTCCGCATCGCCTGGGAAAACCCGATGAGCGGACGGCCGGCGCCGCGGATGTCCGCCGGCGATTTCGGTTTGGCTTCGGCGAGGAGGCGGCGACTCTCGACGAGAAGATCGGTGACCATGGCGTCGATCAGGCGACGCACCGATTCGCCGACAAGGCGCCCGAATTCAATTCCCGGATAACGCGCCCGGACCTCGGCGAAGATCGGCCCGACCAAGGGCAGATCGGCCAAATCCTCGGCGGTGAAGAGCCCGGCGCGCAGTCCATCGTCGATGTCGTGGTTGTTGTAGGCGATGTCGTCGGCCAGGGCGGCGAGCTGGGCCTCGGCCGAGGCGAAGGTGCCAATTTCGAGATCGTGCCCGCGAACATAGGCGCCGATCGCCGCTGGCAGTGCCTTGCCCGACGAAACCGGGCCGGTGAGCGGGCCGTTATGTTTGACCAGCCCTTCCAGGGTCTCCCATGTCAGGTTCAGCCCGTCGAATTCGGCATAACGATGTTCGAGCGCGGTGACGATACGCAAGGTCTGGGCGTTATGGTCGAACCCGCCGTAAGGCTTCATCGCGAGATCGAGCGCGTCCTCGCCGGCATGGCCGAAGGGTGTGTGGCCGAGATCGTGGGCCAGGGCCAGCGCCTCGGCCAAATCCTCGTTCAACGCGAGGTTGCGGGCGACGCTGCGCGCGATTTGCGCCACTTCCAGGCTGTGGGTCAGGCGGGTTCGATAGTGGTCGCCCTCGTGGTAGACGAAAACCTGGGTCTTGTGTTTCAGCCGCCGGAACGCCGCGCAATGGATGATGCGGTCGCGGTCGCGCTGAAAACCCGACCGCGTCGGGCTTTCCGGTTCGGCGTGACGCCGGCCGCGGCCGCGCGCCGGATCGCAGGCATAGGCGGCGAGTGGTGCTCCCTCTGGCATCGCCGGAACCTACAGTTCCGTGCCCCGGCGAGGCAATGGCGCGGTTTGACATATGCGAAAGAAGGCCTAGATACTGCAAGGACGATTCGCCACCCCTGTTTTGATGGGGATTCCGACAATGACCGATGTAGCTGTCGCCGACCGCGGCCTTCAGATCAGCGAAAGCGCCGCCCGGCGCATCGCCTGGCTGGTGGGCCAGGAGGAAAATCAGGGCCTGATGCTGCGCGTCTCCGTGTCCGGCGGCGGCTGCTCCGGGTTCCAATACGGCTTCGTGCTCGACGATTCGCGCACGGCCGACGATCGCGTGTTCGAGCGCAACGGCGCGAAAATCCTGATCGACGAAGCCTCGCTCGATCTGTTGAGCGGTTCGGAGATCGATTTTGTCGAAGACCTGTCAGGCTCCGCCTTCGCCATCAAGAACCCCCAGGCGAAATCGACCTGCGGCTGCGGCAATTCCTTTTCCGTCGGCTGAAGCGGCTCGAGCCGGTTTTTAGAGGAATGACGGTCGCGGCCTTCGCCCCAGGCCTGCGGCGATCAAACCCGCGATGACCAAAATCGCCTCGTGGAACGTCAATTCGCTCAAGGTGCGGATGCCGCGCTTGATCGAATGGCTCAAGGACGCCGCCCCGGACGTCGTGCTGTTACAGGAAATCAAGACAGTCGCGGACTCATCCCCTTTCCTGGAATTAACGGCTGCCGGCTATCGCGCCCAGATCGTCGGCCAGAAATCCTATAACGGCGTCGCGATCTTGAGCCGCGACGAGTTGACCGCGGTACGAACCACACTCCCCGGCGGCGACACCGACGATCAGGCCCGCTACATCGAGGCCCGGATCGGGGATTTGACCGTCGCGTCGATTTATTTGCCGAACGGCAACCCGGTCGACACCGAAAAATTCACCTACAAACTCGAATGGATGGAGCGCCTTTACCGCCACGCGGCGGAATTGCTGAAAGAGGATCGGCCGCTCATCCTCGGCGGCGACTACAACGTCTGCCCAACCGACGACGACGTGTACGACCCCGCCGGCTGGAAAGACGACGCGCTATGCCGCAAGGAGTCGCGCGCGGCCTTCCGCAAACTCGTTTATCTCGGCTTCACCGACGCCTACCGCGCCCGCCATCCCGATACGCGCGCCTACACCTTTTGGGATTACCAAAACAACGCCTGGCCGCAGAATCGCGGGCTTCGCATCGACCACCTGCTGCTGTCGCCCCAGGCCGCCGACCGGCTGGATGATAGCGGCATCGACACCGCGCCACGCGGCAAGGACAAGGCCTCGGACCATACGCCGGTGTGGTGTACGCTGCGGTAAGACACATGAGCAAAAAGGCCTATACCGGCGGCTTGCCTGTGCGGCGCGAGCCGCTACGCGGCGGAGGGCCCGCCCTTGGGGCGTCACGCATTGTCATTGCACCTTGTGCCGGCGCGCGAGCGGTGCGGATTTCGTGACCTGGGCGAGCTTCCGGTGTTCGGACCTAATGTACATTGCCGAGAAGCCGTCGCTTTACGCCTCGACACCTATAGCCACGCGCGGCTTCTGCCCGCATTGCGGAACGACGCTCACCTTTCAATTCAACGATCAGCCCGACATCATCGATATCGCCATTGCGACGCTAGATGATCCGGATGCCGTTCAGCCGGCGGATCACATCTGGACGGAGAGCCAGCTCGGTTGGGTGAAGCTCGCCGACGGCCTCCCGCAATACCGCCACAGCCGCAAAAGCTGAATCCTAGTAATGCGCCTGAGTTCTTACAAATCACTGCGCGCTGTTCGCCTTGGAAAACTGCACATTGAGTTCGAGATAGTACTCGGACAGGCGCTTGGTGAGTGGCCGGTCAGGCGTTAGGATGTAAAATCGCGCCCAACTTTGACCCCACCCTTGAAGCTTCGTAATGCGTTGGGTTCATTGAAGAACAGTTGATTCAGGTGGGGTCGCGTTTCGCGTCCAACCGTGACCCCTCTCAGGCGCTCGATCCAATAGTTTTATCAACGACATA